>JASFUL010000126.1:0-11471 GCA_050050315.1 Gemmatimonadota bacterium | reverse complement strand
CCCCTCTCGCCCACCGCCTCGGGATCGCGAGCATCAAGTGGGAGCTCGAGGACCTCTGCTTCAAGTTCCTCGAGCCCGACGCCTACAACGAGCTCCGTCGCAAGATCCAGCAGCGCCGCAAGGAGCGCGAGCGCCAGATCCTCGAGATGAAGGTCCCGCTGGAGAGGGCGCTGGAGGAGTCCGGCGTCCCCGCCGAGGTGACCGGCCGGCCGAAGCATCTCTGGTCCATCTACAAGAAGGTCCGGAAGCGGGGGGTCCCCTACGAGCAGATCTACGACCTGATGGCGATGCGGATCCTCACCGACTCGGTCCAGAACTGCTACGGCGCGCTCGGGGTGATCCACGCGAACTGGACGCCCATCCAGGATCGCTTCCACGACTACATCGCCACGCCCAAGTCGAACATGTACCGCTCGCTCCATACGACCATCGTGGGGCCGGGCGGACGCCGCTACGAGATCCAGATCCGCACGGAGGAGATGCACCGCACCGCCGAGTACGGCATCGCGGCGCACTGGCGCTACAAGGAGTCCACCACCGGCGATGGGGCGCCGGACCAGGACGAGGTGGACGAGGCGCTGATGTGGTTCCGCCAGGTCCTCGAGTGGCAGCAGGACACGAGCGAGCCCGAGGAGTTCATGGAATTCCTCAAGATGGACCTGTTCCAGGGAGAGATCTTCGTCTTCACGCCCAAGGGGGACGTGAAGCAGCTCCCGGTGGGCGCGACGCCCATCGACTTCGCGTTCTCGGTCCACACCGAGGTCGGGTTCCACTGCGCGGGCGCCAAGGTCAACGGCCGCATCGCCCCCCTGAGCCGGGAGCTCAAGAACGGGGACACCGTCGAGATCATGACGAACCCCCGCCAGTGGCCGAACCGGGACTGGCTGGCCTTCGTCAAGACCTCCCGGGCCCGCGGAAGGATCCGACAGTGGATCCGGAAGGAGGAGCACGAGTCGGCGGCCAAGCTCGGGAAGGAGTTCCTCGAGCGGGAGATGAAGCGCGCCCGGAAGGAGATACCCACGGACGCGGTGGATCTGGGCCACGCGGCCGAGGCGCTGGGCTATCCGGACTGGGACCACGTCTACGCGGCCCTGGGCCGGGGGGACGTCGGGCCGACCCAGGTCATCAAGCAGCTCCATCCCGACCACGACCCGGCCAAGGTGTCGGAGCGGCCTCCGACGGCGCTCCAGCGGCTGGCCGAGAAGCTCATCCGCACGAACAAGGGCGTGCGGATCCAGGGGATGGACAACCTCATGGTCCGCTACGCCCAATGCTGTCAGCCGGTGCCGGGAGACGACGTGATCGGCTACGTCACACGGGGTCGGGGCGTCTCGATCCACCGACAGGACTGCCCCAACGTCCTGGACCTGGACCGGGCCCGCCGCATGGAGATCGAGTGGACCGCCGAGCAGGGCGACCGGTTCCTGGTACGCCTCTACATGAAGGGAACGGACCGGCGGGGGCTGCTGTCGGACGTCGCCGCGGCCATCAGCGACACGGGGACGAACATCCAGCACGCCGACATGCGCTCGGTCGACGGCGGGATGAACGGCGAGTTCGTGGTGGAGGTCCAGGACCTGTCGCAGCTCCGGAAGGTCCTCAAGGCCGTCGCGCGGGTGAAGGGCGTTCTGAACGTCGAGCGCCGCGAGAGCTTCGAAGAGGCTGACCTGAGCCTGTGAGCGAACCCCACGCCCCTCCGGCGAGCCCCTGATGCCGACGTTCCACCTCGAATCGCCCTTCGAGCCCCGGGGCGACCAGCCGGCGGCCATCGCCGAGCTGGTCGAAGGCCTGGAGCGGGGCGACCGCCACCAGGTGCTCCTGGGCGCCACGGGGACGGGCAAGACGTTCACCGTCGCCCACGCCATCGCCGAGTACGGCCGGCCGACGCTGGTGATGAGCCACAACAAGACGCTGGCCGCCCAGCTCTACGGGGAGCTCAAGGCGCTCTTCCCACGGAACGCCGTCGAGTACTTCATCAGCTACTACGACTACTACCAGCCCGAGGCGTACGTCCCGGCCACCGACACCTACATCGAGAAGGACGCGTCGATCAACGAGGACATCGAGCGCCTCCGGTTGCGCACCACCTCCTCGCTCATGGAGCGGGACGACGTGATCGTCGTGGCCTCCGTCTCGTGCATCTACGGCCTCGGCAACCCCCGGGACTACCGGGGACTCATGCTCCACCTCCGCCGGGGGGAGGAGAAGCCCCGCAAGGAGATCCTCCGGGGGCTGGTGGACATCCAGTATCGGCGGAACGACTACGTGTTCGAACGGGGGACCTTCCGGGTCCGGGGCGACACGGTGGAGATCTTCCCCGCGTACGAGGAGCAGGCCGTCCGGATCGAGTTGTGGGGCGACGAGATCGAGCGGATCACCCGCTTCGACCCGCTCACCGGCGACCGCATCACCCAGCTCGAGCGCACGGCCATCTATCCGGCGTCCCACTACGTGACGCGACGCCGGACCATCGAGCAGATGATCCCGGCCATCCGGGAGGAGCTGGACGAGCAGGTGGCCCGCTTCGAGGAGGAGGAGCGCCTCCTGGAGGCGCAGCGCATCGAGCAGCGGACCCACTTCGACATCGAGATGATGCTGGAGATCGGGACCTGCCCCGGCATCGAGAACTACTCGCGCTACACGTCCGGACGCCGTCCGGGGGAGCGGCCCGCCTGCCTGTACGACTACTTCCCGGAGGACTTCCTGCTCGTCGTCGACGAGAGCCACGTCAGCGTCCCCCAGATCAGCGGCATGTACAACGGCGACCGCTCGCGCAAGACGGTCCTCGTGGAGCACGGCTTCCGGCTCCCGTCGGCCCTCGACAACCGTCCCCTCCGCTTCGAGGAGTGGGAGGCGCTGGTGCCGAAGGCCGTCTTCGTCTCCGCGACGCCGGGACCCTGGGAGCTGGAGAGGACGGGCGGCGCGGTGGTGGAGCAGATCATCCGGCCCACGGGCCTGGTGGACCCGGCCGTGGAGGTGCGACCGGTGAAGGGCCAGGTGGACGACCTCCTGGCGGAGATCCGCGAGCGGGAGAAGCGCGGCGAGCGGGTCCTGGTCACCACGCTCACCAAGCGGATGTCCGAGGACCTCTCGGAGTACCTGCAGAGCGTCGGGGTCCGGGTGCGCTACATGCACTCCGACATCGACGCCATCGAGCGTATGGACATCCTCCGGGCGCTCCGCCTGGGGCGGATCGACGTGCTGGTCGGGATCAACCTCCTGCGCGAGGGCCTGGATCTTCCCGAGGTGTCGCTGGTGGCGATCCTGGACGCCGACAAGGAGGGCTTCCTGCGGGACGAGCGGAGCCTCATCCAGACCATCGGTCGGGCGGCCCGGAACGTCAACGGCGCCGCCGTCCTCTACGCGGACCGGGTCACCGAGTCGATGCGCCGGTGTCTCGACGAGACGAACCGCCGTCGGGGGATCCAGCTGGCGTACAACGAGGAGCACGGGATCACGCCCGAGACGATCCGGAAGAGCGTCGCCGAGATCGAGTTCAGCACGCGGGTCGCCGACGCGAGGGAGAAGCCCGTGGCGACGGTGGCCGAGCCGGTGACCACCTACGCCGACGAGGTCGAGCGGGAGGAGTACCTCAAGATCCTGGAGAAGGAGATGGAGGAGGCCGCCGAGGCGATGGACTTCGAGCGGGCGGCGCTCCTGCGCGACCAGATCTTCGAGCTGAAGGCCCGCGCGGGGAAGGCGGGTGTCCAGTGATCCTCACCGAGCCCGACCTGGTCCGCTGGGGGCGCCTGGTGGGGAGCACCGTCGCCACGCCGGTCTTCCTCGCGCTCCGGGGCGAGCTGGGGGCCGGAAAGTCGGTGCTGGCCCGGGCCGTGGCCCGAGGCGCCGGGGTGGAGGGAGCGGTGCCGTCTCCGACCTTCAACCTGGTGTTCCGGTACCGGACGCCCGGGGGCACCGAGGTGGTGCACCTGGACCTGTACCGTCTCGAGAGTCCGGACGAGCTCTGGGAGCTGGGCTGGGAGGAGCTCGGCGCGGGGGACGAGATCGTCCTCGTGGAATGGCCCGAGCGAGCCGGCGACCACCTTCCCGCCGACCGCTGGGAGATCGAGCTCGAGAGGGCGCCCGGGGGATCGGGCGTCCGCGAGGTGAGGGTGCGGAAGGTGGGAGGCCCTCCCCACCTCCCCGGCTTCCCCATCGCGCTGAGCGGGGGGGGGCGAGGCCGGTGAGCCCGGATCCGAGCGCGCCGGCCCACCTGGCGCTGGATACGTCCGGTCCGGTCGGGAGCGTGGCGCTGGCTGTCGAGGGCCACGTGCTGGCCCGCCGGTTCCTCGACGACCGCCGTGCCCACGCCGAACGCGTCGTGCCCGCCGTCGACGCCGTCCTGGAGGAGGCCGGCTACGACCGGCGGGAGATCGCGGGCGTCGTGGTCGGGGCGGGGCCGGGGTCCTTCACCGGCGTGAGGATCGCGGCGGCGACGGCGAAGGGCCTGGCCCGGGGGCTCGCATGTCCCCTGTGGGCGTTCTCCAGCCTGGCCGCGGCGGCGCTGGGGGATGCGGTGCTCCCCTGGCGGGCCGGCCCCTGGCCCCCCTCGCCCGATCTCGAGACGCCCTCGCCCGACGAGATCGCGGGAGCCCCTCGCTACGTGCTGTTCGACGCCCGGGGGACCCGGGTCTACGCCGGATGCTGGACGCCGGTGGCGGGAGAGTTGAAGGAACGGATGCCGGCCCGGGCGACGGGACTCGAGGACGTGCTCTCGGGCGAGATCCCCGAGGGGGCGGTGTTCGGGGGGGAGGGGGCGCTGAGGCATCGGGATCGGATCCGGCGGGCCGGTCACCGGGTCCTTCCCGCGCCCGCCGGGATGCCGACGGCCGACGGCCTTCTCCGTCTCTTCGCAATGGAGCGGGATCATCCCCTGTCCGAGGTGGATCCTTCGTGGGAACCGGAGTACCTGAGAGCGTCGAGCGCGGAACGGGAGCGGACGGCCTGACGCCCGGCGTGGGCTCCTCCGAGCCGGTGCTTCGCGCCCTCGAGGAGCGCGACGTCGAGGAGGTCGCCCGGATCGAGGCGTCGGTCTTCTCGACGCCGTGGAAGGCGTTCACGTTCCTGAAGCTGCTCCGGGGCGGCGAGACGGACCTCTTCGTCCTGGACCACCCCGAGGACGGGATCGTCGGGTACGCGGTCCTCTGGTGCGTGCGCGACCAGGCCGAGCTGGCCAACATCGCGGTGGTGGAACGGTGGCGGGGGAGGGGGCTGGGCTCCCGTCTCCTGGACGCGGTTGTGGAGAGGGCACGGGCGCGCCGCGTCCGGAGCCTCTTCCTCGAGGTCCGCGTCTCCAACCGACGGGCGTCGGACATGTACGCCGCCCGAGGGTTCGAGGAGATCGCACGACGACGTGACTACTACGACGACCCCCGGGAAGACGCCCGGGTCCTCGTGAAGCGGCTGGAAGGTCGATGAAGCGGCGGGGGCCCGACGGGCGCGACCGGGAAGGATGACGACATGACGCACTACCCGACGTTCCGTGGACGCAGGCTGCGGGGAAGCGGCGCGCTGCGAGCGCTGGTCCGGGAGACCCGACTCACCCCGGAACGCCTGATTCTCCCCCTTTTCGTGGTCCCCGGCGAGGGGGTGCGCGAGCCGGTCCTGTCCATGCCCGGGGTCGATCGGACCTCGGTGGACGAGCTCCTGATCGACGCTCGCCAGGCGGCGGCCGCCGGGCTCGGGGGGATCATCCTCTTCGGCATTCCAGAGTCGAAGGACGAGGAAGGAAGCGGCGCGTGGGTGGACGACGGGATCGTCCAGCGGGCCGTGCGGGCGGTCCGGGAAACGGTGCCCGAGCTGACGGTCGTGACCGACGTGTGCCTGTGCGAGTACACGTCCCACGGACACTGCGGGGTCCTGGAGCGCGGGGACGTTCGCAACGATCCGACGCTCGAGCTGCTGGCCCGGACCGCGGTCAGCCACGTCGAGGCCGGCGCCGACATGGTGGCGCCCTCGGACATGATGGATGGTCGTGTGGGGGCGATCCGCTCCGCGCTGGACCGGGCGGGCCACGAGAGCGTGCCGATCATGAGCTACGCGGCCAAGTACGCGTCGGCCTTCTACGGGCCGTTCCGGGACGCGGCCGATTCGGCGCCCGGGGAGGGGGATCGGAAGGGCTACCAGATGGACCCGGCGAACGGCGACGAGGCACTCCGGGAGGTGTGGGCCGACATCGAGGAGGGGGCGGACATCGTGATGGTCAAGCCCGCCCTGGCGTACCTCGACATCATCCGCCGCGTGAAGACCGCCACCGGTTGGCCCGTGGCGGCGTATCACGTGTCCGGAGAATACGCCGCCCTGATGGCGGCGGCGGAGCGCGGATGGCTCGACGAGGAGGCCGTGATGATGGAGGCGCTCGTGTCGATCGCCCGGGCCGGGGCCGACGTGATCCTGACCTACTGGGCCAGGAGGGCGGCCCGGATCCTCCGGTGAAACAGATGTTTGACCCTTGGCGGCGGCCTCAGGTATCTTCGAAAGAAGGCACGCTGCGAGGACGCTTCCGCCCCAATCCCCCGAGGATGCTCCCATGATCCGGTCGGCCACGGTCCTTCTCGCCCTCGTCCTGATGTCGGGCCTCGCCGCGCCTCCCGCGGCCTCACAGGAAGCCGCCCAGACCCACGAGGTCCGGAGCGGGGAAACGCTGTGGAGCCTGGCGGCGCGCTACTACCAGGACGGCCGGCTCTGGCGCCGGATCTTCGAGGCCAACCGGGATCGGCTCGACGATCCGGCCGACCTGGACGTGGGCCTCGTGCTCACCATTCCCGGGCTCCAGGGCGGAGCGGTGGAGGGCGTCACCGTCGAGACGCCGGAGCCCGCCGTCGAGCCCGAGACCCAGCCCCCTGCCGAGCCGGCCGCGGAGGCGCGACCGATGGCCCGCCTGGAGCCCCAGGAGGGGCGGGGCCCCAAGCCTATCGCGCGCCGCACCGTGATGTATCCCGACACGGCGAATCCCACGCTGGCCTGGGAGGAGGCGCCTCCGCTGTCGGCCGTCTCCCCCGACATCGCCTACTCCGCGCCGTGGCTCGTGCGTGGGGATCGGCCCGTCGATCGCAGCGGGGTCGTGGTCGGATTCGTGGGCGCCGAGGGGGAGGCGTCCCGGCGCGGCGCCCGGCCGCACGAGCGGGTCCTGATCCGTTTCGACGGATCGCCTCCGCCCGTCGGCTCCCTCCTCCAGGTGTTCCGTGCCGAGCGTGGGGTTCCCGAGGTGGGGACGGTCGTCGAGCCCACCGGGGTGATCCGGATCGAGTCGGTGGAGTCCGTGGGGGCGGTGGGGGTCGTCGAGAAGCTCTTCCGGCGCCTGGCGCCGGAGGACGCCGTGGGCCCGCTGCCTCCGTACGAGGTGGAGCCGGGCCAGGCCCCCGCGTCGGTGACCGGGGGACCCGAGGTCGAGGTGCTGGGCTTCGCGGAGGACCGTCCGTTGTATTCCATCGGGGACGTGGTCTTCCTCGACGTCGGGTCGGATGAGACGCGGATCGGCGACGAGTACGCGGTGGTGATCCCGTCCGGGCAGGACTGGTCCGCGGCCGCCGAAGGTCGCCTCCAGGTCATCGGGGTCCACCAGGATCACGCGGTGGCCCGAATCACGGCCGAAGAGTCTCCCCTCCTGGGGACCCGCGTACGGGTCCGGCTCGACCGGAGGATGCGCTAGATTAGCAGCCGGGAGGCGACGCCCCTCCAGAGCTCACAGCCCCGGCCGGCGGGCCGGGATCCGCGATTCCGGCAGTCATCGTGATCCACGTCGCGACCCTCGGACTCTACATCGTTGCGCTCATCCTCTGGCTTCGCGCCTTCCTGACGGGAGGGCCGGAGCGGGGGACCAGCGCCGCCGGGTGGGTCGCGGCGACGGGCGTCGGCGCCCACTTCCTCGCGCTCCTCTCCTTCACGCTCGAGTGGGGCCAGCTCCCCCTTGTGGGGCTCGCTCCATCCCTCTCGACCCTGGCCTTCCTGACGGGCGTCGCCCTGGTCTTCACGCTGGCCCTGGGCGAGGCGAGTCGCGTGGGGGTCCTCCTGGTGCCGCTGATGATCGTCCTGGTGGCGACGGCGCTTGCGCTCGGGCTGGAGCCGGCGCCGGCCAACCTGGACTTCCGGGGGGCGTGGTTCGCCCTGCACGTCTCGCTGGCCCTGGCCTCCATCGGCGCCATGGCGCTCGCCGCCGCGGCCGGAGCCCTCTTCATCTTCCAGTTCCGTGAGCTGAAGGCCCGCCGCCTGGGCCGCGTCTTCCATTTCGTGCCGCCGCTCGCCACGCTCGACCGCATCGGCCGCGCGGGGGTCGTGACCGGCTTCGCCACCCTCACGATCTCCCTGATGCTCGGATGGGCCTGGACCTTCAGCTTCCGGCATACGCTACAGGTCGGTGAGCCCAAGACGATCTGGTCGATCTTCATCTGGCTGGTGATCGGCGGCGCCCTGCTGTCCCACGGCTCCAGGCACGGGGAGCGGAGGGGAGCGATGGGGAGCGTCGTGGCCTTCGGTCTCATCGTCGTCTCCTACCTCGTGGTGAGGCTCTCGGAAGGAGGAGGGCTCTTCCTGTGAGGAGGGCCGCGTGTCCCTGACCGTCATCGGCACGAGTCACCACACCGCCCCGGTCGAGGTCCGCGAGCGATTCGCCTTCGGCCCCGAGGAGGTGACCGACGCCCTCGCCGAGATCCGGGCCCGCTCCGGGATCGACGAGGTCGTGCTGGTGAGCACCTGCAACCGGACCGAGCTGTACCTCTACCCGCTTCTCGGCGAGAACACGGCACACCAGGTGGAGGCCTTTCTGCAGCGGAAGGCGGGGCCTCTGCCCGGCCCGGTGGGGGACTTCCTCTATCGGTACCGCGGCGAAGACGTCGCGCGACACCTGTTCCGCGTCGCGTCGGGCCTCGACTCGCTCGTGACGGGCGAGGCCGAGATCCAGGGTCAGGTCCGGGAGGCGTACCAGCGCGCGTTGGAGCCCGAAGGGATGGAGCCCTTCTCCGGCGTGGTCCTCAACCGGCTGTTCCAGACCGCCCTGTCCATCGGGGGCCGAGTCCGGTCGGAAACCCGGATCGCCCAGGGAGCGGCCTCGGTGGCCTCGGTGGCGGTGGAGCTCGCCCGCAAGATCTTCGGCCGGCTGACCGGCAAGCGCGTGCTGGTGATCGGCGCGGGGGAGGCCAGCGAGCTGGTCGTGCAGGCGTTGGGAAGGGAAGGGGTGACCGACGTCACGGTCGCCAACCGCACCCACGCCCGGGCCGCCGACCTCGCGGAGCGGCTGAGGGGACGGGCCATCCAGCTCGCCGAGATCCACCGCGCCCTCAGCCGGACCGACATCGTCGTGTCGTCCACGGGCGCGCCCCATGCCCTGGTCACCCGGAACACGCTGGCGCAGGCCTTTCCCGGCGGGCTCGACCGACCGCTCCTCTTCGTGGACATAGCGATACCGCGGGACGTCGCGCCCGAGGTCGGGGACAACCGGCGGGTGTTCCTGTACAACGTCGACGACCTGCGGCAGATCGTGGACGAGAACCTGGCGAAGCGACGGGACGTCCTGGACGACGCCGAGGCGATCGTACGCGAGGGGGCCGACGAGTTCGAGGGCTGGTTCCAGACCCTGGAGGTCGTGCCCACGATCCGCAGGCTGCGGGGGCGGGCCGAGGAGGTCCGGCGGCAGGAGATGGAACGCATCGCCGGCAAGCTGGAGGGGGTCGACCCGTCGGTGCGGGCGGAGGTCGAGGCCCTCTCACGCCGCCTCGTGAACAAGCTCCTGCACGAGCCGACCGTCCGCATCCGGGACGGCGCCGCCGCCGGGAGGGGCGAGGACGTGCTGCGGGCCTTCGGTCTCCTCTTCGGCTTCAATGCCCCGACGGCTTGCGACGAGGAACGGGGTGGTGCGAAGGTTGCAGCCGACGAAACCGACTCCGAGGGGGACGAAGGATGAGCGAAAGGTAGATGCGCGAGCCGAGGAAGGTCCTCGTCACGGGTGGCGCCGGCTTCATCGGCAGCCACGTGGCCGACGCCTACGTCGCCCGGGGGGCCCGGGTCTGGGTCCTCGACAATCTCAGCACGGGGCGCCGCGAGAACGTGCCGGACGCCGCCGAGCTCGTCGAGATGGACATCCAGGATCCGGCCGTCCGTGACCTGTTTCGCGACGTCCGCTTCGACCTCGTGAACCACCACGCGGCCCAGATCGACGTCCGCGTCTCCGTGGCCGACCCGGCCCGGGACGCGCGGACCAACGTGCTGGGGCTCCTGAACCTCGTCGAGGGGGCCCGGGAGGTCGGAACGGCGCGCTTCGTGTACGTCTCGAGCGGGGGGGTGGTCTACGGCGAGCCGGAGCGACGCCCCACGCCGGAGACAGCCCCGAAGGCGCCGCTGTCCCCGTACGGGGTCTCCAAGCTCACCGGCGAGTTCTACCTGCAGTACTACCGGCAGGTGCACGGGCTCGAGTATGCCGCCCTCCGCTACTCGAATGTCTACGGCCCGCGCCAGGATCCGCACGGCGAGGCGGGTGTAGTAGCCATCTTCTCGAATCGCCTGGCCGCCGGCGAGCCCCTCACCATCTTCGGCGACGGACTTCAGACCCGCGACTACGTCCACGTGGCGGACGTGGTCTCGGCGAACATGCGGGTGTCCGACGTCGATCCGGGGGAGGGCGGGCTGGACGACGCGGCGTTCAACGTGGGGACGGGAGTGGAGACGAGCGTGAACCGGCTGGCCGACATCCTCGAGGAGGCCGCCGGCGTCAGTCCGGGACGCGAGCACCGGCCGGCGCGACCCGGAGAGCTCCGCCACAGCGCCCTCGACGCCTCCCGCCTCCGGGCCCTCGGGTGGGCCCCGGGACGGACCCTCGCCGAGGGCCTCGCCGGGACGTACGACTACATCACGGGGCGCCGCCCCGGCGTCGCGGGTCCCCGGTGACCTTCCCGGCCCTGGCGCTGCTCCAGGCGCGCCCGCCCCAGTCGGTCGTGGACATGGTCGTGGGGGCGACGTTCCCCACGCAGATCGTGCTCCTGGTCCTGGCCGCCTTCTCGCTCCTGAGCTGGACCGTGATCATCCGCAAGTGGCTCCAGTTCAGGGAGGTCCGCCGCCAGGGAGATCGGTTCCTGGACTCCATGGAGAAGGCCCAGCGGCTCGACGAGGCGTACAAGGCCATCCTCACGCTGCCCGAGTCGCCCTACGGGCGCGTCTTCCGGCAAGGCGTGAACTTCTTCAGCGAGCTGCGTCCGGGCACGCTGCGCGAAGGGGCTCACGCCGGAGAGGGCCTCTCGCTGACGCAGCTGGAGGCGCTCCGGCTCGTGCTCGAGAAGGAGGAGGCGGAGGAGCGGGACGAGTTGGCCCACGGGCTCACGTCCCTGGCCATCATCGGCTCGGTGTCGCCGCTGCTGGGGCTGCTGGGAACGGTCATCGGCGTGATGAACGCCTTCCTCGGCATCACCGCGACGGGATCCACGAACATCGGCGCCGTGGCTCCGGGCGTCGCGGAGGCTCTCCTCACGACGGTGGCCGGGCTC
>JASFUL010000125.1:0-11613 GCA_050050315.1 Gemmatimonadota bacterium | reverse complement strand
CTCGTCGGCCTGGTTCTCGTCGTCCCGGCTGAACTTCAGGGAGAGGAGCTGGATCCCCAGGCTGGCGAGGCCTCCGAAATTCTGCAGCTCCGGAACGAGCACCATTCCGAGCCCTACCCCCAGCTGGGTGAGCTGCTGCTTGCTGATCTGGTTCACCGAGTGGCGCGCGGTGATGTGCCCGATCTCGTGCCCCAGGACTCCGACGAGCTCGGCCTCGGAGGTGAGGTGGCCCATGATCCCGCGGGTGATGTACACGAAGCCGCCGGGAAGGGCGAAGGCGTTGACGGTCGGGTCGTCGAGGACCCGGAAGGTCCACGGCAGGTCGGGCCGCTCGGACGTCGCGGCCAGGCGCTGGCCGAGCCCGTCGACGTACGACTGCAGCGCCTCGTCGTCGTACAGCCCGATGGAGGCCACGATCTGCTGGTCGGCCTCCCGGCCCATCTCGATCTCCTGGCGCTCCCCGATCAGGGAGAGCTGGCGCTCGCCCGTCGCCGGGTTCCGCGCACAGCCGGCGACCAGCGTGGCCAGCAGCAGAAGCGGAATCGAGCGAGTGGCGTGCCTCGTCGTCCGACCCATCGATCGTCCTTCCTCTCTGGAGACTCCGGCGCGTCCGCGACGCCCCCGCTGGGAGCGTCCGACGCGCGGCGAAAATGCAACATCCCTGCCAATGGGTCCCGCACCCCCGGGACTCGCTAGGACACCGGCGTGAGCAGCACGGCGTTGGCGTAGAACGCGAAGCCGCCGTACCACATCATCCGGAAGAGGGGGTCGTCGGCGAACAGTACGACCGACCCGCCGCCGACCCCCCTCTGGACCAGCCAGGCGCTGCGCGCGAGACGGTCGAGGGTCCGCGTCGAGATGACGCCGCTGACCTTCTCGACGTCCCCGGCGAAGTGCGCCACGGTCTCGAGACCCTCGGCCGGCTCGAAGGATCGTCCCGTCGACAGGACGAACGCGCGCCCCGGCGTCCCGTCGGCGGAAGCGCCGAAGGCCAGCGGATGCCCCGGATCCAGCTGCACCTGGAGCACCGTCCCCGGGGTCCGCGACTCCCACCGGGCCAGCTCTCGCTCCTCCCGCGTCCGCAGGGCCCTCAGGACCCGCTGCTCCTCCTCCGTCCCGTCGTCCATGGGGTCCGTGCGGGCTTCGACGTCGAACCTCGAAGCGAGGGCGCTCGCACCTCCCCCCACCGCCACGAGCCGCCCCCCACCTCGGACCCACTCTTCGAGCGCCGCTCCCCCCGCGTCGCCGAGCACGCGCGCGAGCCCGCCCCCGTCGGGGGCGATCACCACGTCGTACCCGGAGAGATCCAGGTCCGCCAGATCGGCCGCGTTGACGGCGTCGAACGGCACTCCGAGCCGATGCTCGAGGAAGTACCAGTGCGCGCCGAAGGAGCCCGAGGACGTCCCCTCCCCGCCCAGCAGCGCGATCCGCGGCATCGTGACCACACCCGCTTCCCGCGTGCCGAGGTCCGGTCCGACCTCGGTCCATCCCGACGCGGCCGGCTCGACGAGCGCCGCCAGTCCCGCGTTCTCCACACGCGCCTCGAGATCCGCGTTCAGCGCCCGGGCCAGGTAGATGGTCCCTCGCGGGAACGTGTGCCCTCCCAGACGGAACGAGTCCTCGAGCACCACCGCGCGGCCTCCGTCCTCGAGGAACGCGCCCAGCGCGGTCATGCCGTGGAACCCGGGAGGGAGGAGCGCGCCCGCGCGGCCCACCCCACCCCGGGCGGCCTGGAGCGTGTACCGGTCCACCGCCGACCAGCGGTCGCCGACGGCGCCGTCCACGACGTGGGCCTCCACGCCGAAGCCGTAGGGCAGCGACCACGCGCTGATGTCGTAGCTGTACGTGGCGTCCAGCCGCGTCTCCGGCTGGAGGAGCGTGAGCGCCAGCCGCCCCCGGGGCTGCCGCGCCGGCACACGCACCGTGCCCACGGGGAAGCGCCTCCGGGACTCCCACCCGGCGTAGGGACGCGCCTCGCCGGTCTCGAACGGCGCGTCGGCCACCTGGTAGCGGATCCCCTGGGCGCTCAACAGCTCCAGCAGGGCCAGGAAGCGCCCCGGCGACTCGCCGTCGCGACCGGGGACCAGCAGGATGTCCGGGAGACCCTCGTCGACGCCACGGTGGAAGGCCGCGAACCCCTCCAGGAGGTCGCTCTTGCCCCGGGCGACGGTTCGCAACGTCGCCTCTCCGGCGGTCCGGTGATGGCTCGCTCGATCCTCCAGCGTCAGGACCGTCCCGTCGGGTCGCTCCACCGCCAGGCCGGCGAAGCCTCCGCCGGCCTGCTCGTAGGTCATCCCCACGGAGCCGAGGAGCGAGGGCCACGAGTCGCCATACCCCGGGTAGAACAGGTCGTAGCTCTCTCCGGTGAAGTAGAGCCAGCCCGCCCGGTCGAACGCATCGGCGTTGCCTTGCCCGATCCGGCGCGCCCACTCCCGGGTGTGGTCGGGGTAGACGGGATTCACGGGCTCGGCCGGAGGGAAGAAGAAGTACGTCGAGCGCCAGCTCATCTCGTGGAAGTCCACGTGCACCTGGGGGTTCCACCGGTCCCAGGTGGACAGGCGGGCCCGCGTCTCGATCTGGCTCATCCAGGCCCAGTCGCGGTTGAGGTCGAACAGGTAGTGGTTCGTCCGGCCCCCGGGCCACGGCTCGCGGTGCTCCCGGGCCTCGGGATCGACGTCCGGCACGACCCCCCGGGCGCCCCGGTAGAAGGAGACGTAGCGATTCCGCCCGTCCGGGTTCACCACCGGATCGATCACCACCACCACGGAGTCGAGAACTCCGGCCACCTCGGGCGCCTCCCGCGCCAGGTCCCACGCCGTCCACATCGCCGCCTCGCTGGACGACGACTCGTTGCCGTGCACGCCGTACGAGAAATACACGACGGCAGGATTGGAGCGGGCGATCTCGGAGGCGCGGGCGGCCGGCGTGTCCGGATCGGTGAGCTCCCGGTTCCGGGCCAGCACCGAGTCCAGGTCCCCCAGGATGTCCTCCCGGGCGATCACGACCCGGACCAGCGGCCGGTCCTCCCACGAGCGTCCGTACCCGTGCATGGACACCCGAGCCGACGCGTCGGCGAGAGCCTCCATGTAGCGGACCACCTCGCCGACCTGTGTGAAGCGCTCCCCCAGCTCCCAACCGAGCACGTCGGCCGGAGAGGGCGGAGCCTCCTGCGGGGGCGCGGCCGAGGCCGGCGCCGGAAGGCCGAGGAGCACGGCGAGGGCCAGGACGCGGAGACGCGGGTCGCGGGGGGTCGACGGCATGGTGTCTCCCGGCGGAGTGTCGAAAGGCTTCAGGGTGGCGTCGTCGTCGCTCCTCGCCTGGCCGCGTCTCGCTCCCCTCGGAGCGACACCGTGCCTGCGGCGAGACGCAGTCGCGCGGTGTCTCCGAGTCTGGCAGCCGAGTCCGGCAGCCGCCGAGGTGCCGCGGGCGCCGAAGGCGGTGGCACTTCGGCGGCACCACGCAGGAATATCGCGGGAAGGACCGCTCGTGGTAGAGGGGTGGACGCCGACCCGGTATGTTTGATTCGTCCCTTTCCCGTCACGACCGGCGATCCACCGGGAGGCCGATGCGTTCCACCGAGCCCCTCCCCAGAGAGCGCGACGTGCCCCCCAGGGTGCCGCCTCGCGCGCTGGTGATCTCCCTTCTGGCCCTGTCGGTCCCCGTGTGGGCGCACCTCGCGTTTCCGGGCATCGCCACGGACGAGCTGGGACTCCTGGTCTGGCTCGCGGCCCTCGTGCCCCCCTTCCTCCTCACCTACTACCGCTCCTGGGTCGGAGCGTCCGCGGCCCTCGCGGCCTCCATGGCCGCCCTGGTCGTGACCCAGCTCGGGCTGCTGGCGCTGGGCCTCGAGCCGCCCCCCGTGTCCGTGCTGCTGGCCCTGACCTCGGTGCTGATCGCCGTCTCGCTGGGAGCCGGATGGCTCTCCGGCAGGCTCCACGACGCTCGCCGCGAGGCCCAGTCGATGGCGCTCACGGACGGCCTCACCGGCCTGGCGAACCGGCGTCACCTGCGGGTGTTCCTCGAATCGGCGTTCGGGGCCGCCGCCCGCGGCATGCCTCTCTCGGTGGTCATCTTCGACCTGGACCGCTTCAAGGAGGTCAACGACGTGCAGGGGCACGCCCAGGGCGATCTCGTCCTCCGGGTCTTCGGGGACATCCTGCGGAAGCGGACGCGGGAGATGAACCTCGTGGGACGGTGGGGTGGAGAGGAGTTCCTGGCCGTGCTCAGCGCCGCCCCAACCTCGGGGGCCCGGGTCTTCGCCGAGCACGTGCGGAAGGCGCTCGAGGGAACGACCTTCTCCTGGGGAGCGGTGACCGTCAGCGCCGGGATCGCGGGGTACGATCCGGGGATGACCACGCCGGACGTGCTGGTGGCGGCGGCCGACCAGGCGCTCTACCGGGCGAAGGAGGACGGCGGCAACACGGTGGTCGTGGCGCCGCGCCGCACCGTGGTGGCGCTGGAGGCCCCTCGCTCCCCGAGGGCCCTCCGGACCACGGGGACGCGTGCGGTGTCCGACGAGGAGCCGCAGGAGCACCCGGGGGATCCGGCCCGAGCGGCCGGGACGGAGCTTCCGGGAGGCGGGGGCGAGGTCCTGCTCGTCGTGGACGACGACCGGGACGCCCGACGCAGCGTCGGGCGGGCCCTGTCCAAGCTCGGCTACCACGTGCTCCAGGCGTCGGGACCGGAGGAGGCGCTCGAGATCGCCCGCGGTCGCGAGGAGCCCGTGGACCTGCTGGTGACCGACGTGATCATGCCGACCATGAGCGGCTTCCGTCTCGTCGAGATGCTCCTGGAGCATCTGCCGGACCTGCGCGTCGTCTACATGTCGGGGTACCGGCAGGACGGGATCGACTGGGAGGGCACGCCCGGGAGGGTCAGCACCTTCCTCTCCAAGCCGATGTCGGTCGAAGACCTCTCCGGGACGGTGAGGCGGGTGCTGGACGAGCGGACCCGGTCCCGCGACGCGGGTGACTCCGGTCCACCGGCGTCGCACCCGGCGGCCTTCCCGGAGGGGGGGAGCGCGGAAGTGGCCGCCGCGGTGCCCACGGCCCCCGCGGATCTGGCGGGAGCACACGTCCTGGTGGTCGACGACGACCAGGACGTGCTCCGGTCTCTTTGCCTGCTCCTCGGACGCTGCGGCTTCGCCAACGTGCGGGGGACCACGGACCCGGCCGACATTCCGGTCCACCTGGCCCACTTCAAACCCGACCTCGTGCTCCTCGACCTCATGATGCCCGAGCTCGACGGTCTCGAGGTGCTCTCCGCGTTCCACGACTTCGGGAGCCAGGATTTCCTGCCCGTCGTCGCCATCACGGGGTCGGACGACCCCGACCTGCGCCGCAGGGCCCTCATGGCGGGCGCCTCCGACTTCGTCCGCAAACCGGTCGACGTGTGGGAGATGGAGCCGCGTCTGCGGAACCTCCTCCGCATCCGCTCGATGACGCGCCGGCTGGCGGCCGAGGCCGAGGCCCTGGAAGCGCGGGTCGCCGCCCGCACGGCCGAGCTCGAGGAGGCGCGTACGGAGATCCTCCTCCGGTTGGCGCGGGCGGCGGAGTATCGGGACGACGTGACCGGGCATCACGCCGAGCGGGTGGGAGCGCTCGTGGGTCTCATCGCCGAGACGATGGGCATGGAGTCGAGCGAGCGTGACCTGCTGGAGCGCGCCGCGCCCCTCCACGATCTCGGCAAGATCGGCGTGTCGGACCGGATCCTGCGGAAGAACGCCCCCCTCGACGAGCAGGAGATGGCGGAGATGCGCCAGCACACGCACATCGGGGCCCGGATCCTGTCGAAGAGCCGGGTACCCCTGCTCCAGCTCGCCCGCGAGATCGCCCTGACGCACCACGAACGCTGGGACGGGAGCGGGTACCCCCGGGGCTTGAAGGGCGAGGAGATCCCCCTGGCGGCTCGCATCGTCGCCGTCGCAGACGTCTTCGACAGCCTCGCCCACGACCGACCCTACCGCGCGGCTCTGACCGAGGAACAGGCGCTGGACCACCTGCGCGCGTCCGCGGGGACGCTCTACGACCCGGAGGTCGTGGACGTGCTGCTCGACCTGCACCGGCAGGGCCTGGTCGCCGACGCCGAGGCGGTCCGCGTGGTGGCCCGAAGGGACTCGGTCACCCCGCCCTGGGCCCCGGGAGACCCGGACCCCCGGGAGAAGCTCCCGTGACGACGTCCGCCCGGCTCGCCCTGTCCGCGCTCCTGGCCCTCCTCCTCGCCGGGTGTGGCCAGGCCGTCGACGGCGGGGACGTGATCGACCGGGAGACGTTCATCGCGACCTACATCGACCTGCGCCGGGCGGCGTTCCGGTCGCCCACCCGGGAGCTGGACACGGCGAAGAGGGCCCGGGTGCTGGAGAGCCACGGGGTCACCGAGGAGCAGCTCCTGGAGTTCACGGACGTCCACGGGAGGGACGTCGACTTCATGATGGAGCTCTGGACCGAGGTGGAGGATCGGATGGACTCCCTGGCCACGGCCCCTTCCGACACCTCGACGTAACGCCGCCGTGCCACCGGGCCCCGGGGGGCTCGGACCCCCCGGACCACGACCGGCGTCCGCCGGGTCAGCGCCGTCCGGTCGCGGGGAGGGCGAGCCCGACGGCCAGGGCCTCCCGGTCGCCGATGGTAGCGCCGAAGCGGACCGTCCATCCTCCGGCCAGGCGGAGATCGAAACCCAGGTCCACCGTCGCCTCGAGCTGGAGGTCGTCGCCCTCTCCCGGCTCCCGTCCCCCGATCCAGGCGTCCAGCACCACCCTGGGTCCGACGTAGGGCTGGAAGACCACCTCGCCGGCATCCAGCGACCACCCCGCCACCAGCCCCGCGGGCAGGGACACCAGCACGTCGTCGGACAGGCTCGCCCCACCCCCCACGACCCACACCACGTCGAAGGGAATGTCCGCCGACCGTCGGATCAGCTCTCCCGACGCGTCGGCCCCGCCGAAGAGAGCGAGGTCTCCGTCGACGCCCTCACCGAGCCCGAGCCGCACCCCGAACCCGACGGGCATGGCCGCGGTCCGCCACGACGCCATGACCGCGACGTCCCTGCCCGGATAGGGGTCGGCGAGGAGCAGGCTCCACCCATGGGGCGCGTGGGGGTGGACGAGAAGGGGCGAGTCCCAAGCGAGCTGTGCCCGGGCCCCGACCGGCGAGAGGGCCATGGTCCAGGACGCCGCGAGAGCGACCCCGAGGACCCTCGACGCCCGACCGATCCAGGACCGTGGCCCGACTTCCATCGTCACCTCCTCCGTTGACGTCGACCCGGGCACGCGCGAAGCCGAAGGGCTCCCCGGGCGGCGCGCCTTCCCCCGGACCCGACCCTCCCGATAAGATGGGCTCGCACGACCCGACGGGACTCCCCCCGGAGGCTCGCGCGCCCGTGGGTTCCATACACCCGAACGTCCGAAAGGGCCCGGAGGAGATCATGGAGTTCGAGCGGGTGTTCAGCGGGGCGCCGTGGGAGGCGAAGGTCGGCTACTGTCGGGCCCTCCGAGCCGGCGACCGGGTGTTCGTGACCGGGACCGCACCCCTCGCCCCGGACGGCGGGGTGCACGCCCCCGGCGACGCCTACCGTCAGACCCGTCGCTGCCTCGAGATCATCGAGACGGCTCTCGCCGAGCTCGGCGTCGGGATGGAGCGCGTGGTGCGCACCCGCATGTTCGTGACGGACATCGAACGATGGGAGGAGTACGGCCGGGCCCACGGGGAGGTCTTCGCCGAACACCCCTGCACGACCACCCTCGTCGAGGTGCGCCGCCTCATCGAGCCCGACATGCTCATCGAGATCGAGGCGGACGCCCTGGCCTGAACGGTGGGGCGATCCCGGGCCGCCGGGTCCCCGGAAGTCCCGCCGGGGCCGCTCAGCGATCGTGCAGGAGTCCCTCCAACAGGTGGAGCCACGCCGAAACCTGGTTGAACACCAGGAAGTGCCGGTGGACCCTGCGCTGGGCGTTCCGGCCCCAGTCCTCCCGCTCGGCCGAGGCCCGAAGCATGTCGTCCAGGGCCTCGACGAGGGCGTCCACGTCGGAGGGGTCGGTGACCAGGCGTCCGTCGATCCCGTCCCGGACCTGCTGCCGCGGACCGCACGCGCGACTGTTGGAGAGCACCGGCACGTGCTTCCACATCGCCTCGGTCACGGTCAGCCCGAATCCCTCCCGCAGGGAGTTCTGGACCACCAGGGAGCTGGACCGCTGGATGGCGTTCACCATCAGCGCGTTCTGGGCCGGGTCGCCCAGGGGGAGGGCGATGAGCGCGATGTCCCGCTGGATGTGGGGTGGGAGCTCCTCGTACCGGCCCACCAGCTCTTCGAGGACCTCGGTGGCCTCCGGGTCGTCGGCCACCGATTCGGGCTCCGGCCCGGCCAGGGCGAGGCGTACGAGCTCCAGGCGGCGCCGGTGCTCGTGTCCGTCGTGCCGCCCGTCGACGCGCTCCCGCGACTTCAGCGCGGCGAACGCCTCGAGGAGGGGGACCCAGCCCTTCAGGCGGTCCCAGCGGGAGATCTGGCTCACGATGGGCCGGGTCGGAAGGCCGATGTCCTCGGACATGTTGGCGGGCGCCCACCGACCCGTGGGCTGGAGGCGCTGCGCGACCCATGGGTACATGGGCGTCAGGACGGGCGTGGAGACCGCCGCGAGAGCCGCGTTGGACAGCACCCCCATGATCTTGTGCAGTGGCAGGTCCCGGTTCTTGTGGCTGAGCGGATCGATGGCCGGCGTGATGACGGTCGAGATCTTCCGGAACATGCCCGGGACGTATTCCGGCGCCGAGAAGACGCCCCGCTCGTACGCGGCGGCGTACGGCATGAGGAACCTCCATGCCGTGTTGGTCGCCTCGTTCTCCTCGTCCAGCCCGATGTGGCAGCGCCAGACGGTCCGGAGATCGACCCGGTCCGCGAGGATCCTGGCCAACGGCATCGGCTGGGGATCGTGGACCAGCAGGATGTCACCCGGCGAGAGCCAGGGTGCCATCTCCTCGGCGTTGCGGGCGTTCTCGCCCTCGAAGAGCTCCCGGTGCTCCGCGGTGAGGTCCGGCGACCCGGCGCCGTGGATGAGGTTGTGGATGCGCTTGGTGAGCTCGAAGAAGCGCGGCTCCTGCGACTCGATCACCGCCCACTCCGTCTTCACCCCCAGTTCGCGGAGGAGCGTCACGACCGTGGGCAGCATCTCGGCCACACCGCCCCCGTGCTCGGTGGAGTTGACCATCCAGAGGGTCCGCCCTTCGAGGGTCCGCGCGGTCCGCACGGCCTCCTCGCGGAGGGTGCGGACGGCGGGAGCCAGGTGCGCCACGCTCTCGTAGTCGTCTAGGCCGAGCCTAGCCGGAACGTCGATGATCCTGGCCATGTGCGGCCGTCTCCCGCTCGGGGTCGCTCAGGGTCCCGTCGTCATTCCCACTCGATCGTCGCCGGGGGCTTCGAGCTGACGTCGTACGCCACCCGGTTCACGCCGTCCACCTCGTTGATGATCCGGGTGCTCATGCGCGCCAGCAGCTCGTGCTGGAACGGGTACGAGTCGGCGGTCATCCCGTCGCGGCTGGTGACCGCCCGCAGGGCCACGACGTTGTCGTACGTCCGGGCGTCGCCCATGACGCCCACGGACCGGACGGGCAGGAGCACGGCGAAGGCCTGCCAGATATCGTCGTACAGCCCGGCCGCGCGGATCTCCTCCAGGTAGATCGCGTCGGCCTCCCTGAGGATCGCGAGGCGGTCCCGGGTCACCTCGCCCAGCACGCGGATCGCGAGGCCCGGCCCCGGGAAGGGGTGCCGGCCCACGAACTCCTCGGGCAGCCCCAGCTCCCGGCCGACCTGCCGGACCTCGTCCTTGAAGAGGTCCCGCAGCGGCTCCACGAGCTCGAACGGCATGTCCTCCGGGAGACCGCCGACGTTGTGGTGCGTCTTGATGGTCGCCGACGGCCCGCCCGTGGCCGAGACGGACTCGATCACGTCCGGGTAGAGCGTCCCCTGGACGAGGAAGCCGGCACCGGTCTCCTCCTCCCGGGCCGTACGCCGGAAGACGTCGATGAAGATGTTGCCGATCTTCACCCGCTTGTCCTCGGGATCGACGATGCCTTCCAGCGCTTCGAGGAAGCGGTCGGCCGCGTCCACCACAACGAGCGTCATGCCCATGTGCCGCCGGAAGGTCCGCTCCACGTTGTCGCGCTCGTGCTTTCGCAGCATGCCGTTGTCGACGAAGATGCACGTCAGCCGGTCGCCGATGGCCCGGTGCACGAGCGTCGCCGCCACCGCCGAATCGACCCCGCCCGAGAGCCCGCAGATGGCCGTCGCGTCCCCGATCCGCTCACGGATCGCCTCCACGGTCTCCTCGATGAACGCCCCGGCGGTCCACGTCGGCTCGCAGCCGCAGATCGAGAAGAGGAAGTTGCCGAGGATCTCGTCCCCCCGGGGCGTGTGGGCCACCTCGGGGTGGAACTGGACGCCGTAGATGCCCCGGTCGGGAGCGCCGAACGCCGCCACGGGCAGCGACGCGGTGGACGCGAGCACCTCGTATCCGTCCGGGGGCGTGTCCACGTGGTCGCCGTGCGAGCACCACACCTGGGTCACCTCGCCCGCGTCGAAGCCCTCGAAGAGGCCCTCGGCGCGTCCGACCTCCAGCTCGGCTCGGCCGTACTCCCGGCGGCCCCGGGCGACGTCCGCACCCTCCAGGTGCGCCACCAGCTGCATCCCGTAGCAGATCCCGAGGATCGGAACGCCGAGATCGAGGAGCCCTGCTTCAGCGGTCGGCACACCCTCGTCGTACACGGACGACGGGCCGCCGGACAACACGATCCCCTTCGGCCGCCAGGACCGGATCCATGCGAGATCGCGGTCGGGCGGGTGGATCTCGCAGTAGACGCGCTCCTCGCGGACGCGACGGGCGATCAGCTGCGTGTACTGCGATCCGTAGTCGAGGATCAGGATCCGGTCGTGGGTCACGGTCCGCTCTCGCGTTGGAGCGTCGAGGTAAAGGCCCTGGTAGAAGCATGGAGCGGGGAGTGTCGCAGGTCCACCTGCTCCCGCGCGTCCGTCACCACGGGATCGTCTCGCCACGGACCAGTTCGGCCAGCGTCTCCCGGCGCCGGACCAGCCGCGGACGTCCTCGCCAGACGATCACCTCGGCGGGACGGGGGCGGGCGTTGTAGTTCGACGCCATGGCGAAGCCGTAGGCACCGACGGTCCGGACCGCCAGGAGGTCGTCGGGCTCGGGCAGGGGCATCCGGCGATCGCGCGCCAGGAAGTCACCGGTCTCGCAGATGGGCCCGACCACGTCGACGGTCCTCTCCTCGGCCCCGCACCGCTCCACCACCGGCTCGATGGCGTGCCAACCGCCGTAGTGGCTCGGGCGGATGAGCTCGGTCATGCCCCCGTCGACGATGACGAAGGTCTTCGCGGTCGTCCGCTTGACGTACTCGACGCGGGTCAGCAGCACGCCCGCCTCCCCGACGATGAAGCGGCCCGGCTCCACGACGAGGCGGAGGCCGGAGGCGCGAAGCACCGGGAGGAGCGCCTCGGCGACGTCGTCCATGAGGAGATCGGGGTCGTGGTGCCCGTCGTACTGCACCCCGAAGCCCCCACCGATGTCGACGAACGCCAGGTCCACCCCGGACCGGCGGACCTCGTCGG
>JASFUL010000124.1:0-11635 GCA_050050315.1 Gemmatimonadota bacterium | reverse complement strand
GATGCGCCCCAGGATCCGTCGCACCGGACGGAGGAAGAAGAGGACGGCCAGGCTGCTGACCGCGAGCGAGACGACGAACGTGACCCCGAGCAGGGCGACGATCATGGGAACCGCCTCCTCCCGTTGGGGGCGCCCCCACCCGGGGACCGGCCGGGCGACGAGGCCCCGTGACCGATCGCAACATCGCCCCGACCCTCCGGTCGGGGCAACGGCAGCCTCCGCCCCCGGGAGTCGGGTCCGGGCCCGGGTCCCGCCCCCACGAGCCCGTTCCGCCGGGACCTGCTAGATTGCAGATCGGACCGCGTCGGTCATGCGCGGCCGCACGGATCCCGCACACTCCGGATTCCCGTGGATCGGACCAGCCTCTCCGAGCTGACACGTCGGCGCGTCCCGCAGGTCCTGGGGGTCACCCTGGCCGCGGGATGGGGTCTCCTGGAGTTCACGGACTGGGCCGTGCAGCGGTTCGGGCTCCCCTCCTGGCTGGTCATCGTGGCGCTGATCGCGTGGGCGCTCGTCGTCCCGCTCGCCGCCTGGTCGGCGTGGAAGCTAGGCGCGCGTGCCGCGGCGCCGCGCACCCGGACCGAGGAGCCGCCTCCCCGGTCCGTGGCGGTCCTGCCCTTCGCCAACGGAAGCGGCGACGAGGCGGCGGAGTACCTCTGCATCGGGATCAGCGACGAGATCCTCACGGCCCTCAGCCGCATCGCCGAGCTCCGGGTCGTGGCCCGCACCTCGTCCTTCGCCTACCGGGACGCCGGGGACGACGTGCGGGCCATCGGCCGCCAGCTCGGCGCGCGCTGCATCCTCGAAGGCAGCGTCCTCGTCTCGGGCGACCGGCTCCGGGTCTCGACGAGGCTCGTGGACGTCCGCGACGGCTACCAGCTCTGGTCCGAGCGCTACGACCGCGCCATGGACGACGTGTTCCGGATCCGGGACGAGATCGCGGAGGCGGTGGCGGAGGCTCTCGAGATCGTGCTCGGGGACGCCGAGCGGCGGGCGCTGGCCCGGCCCCACACCCGGGATCTCCAGGCCTATGAGCACTACGTGCGCGGCCGGGAGTTCATGCTGCAGATGCGCCGCCGGACCTTCCAGTACGCCCGGGAGATGTTCGATCGGGCCCTCGAGATCGACCCCGACTACGCGCTGGCCTGGGCGGGGGTGGCGGAGACCGCCGCCCTCCAGGCCATGTTCTACCCGGCCGCGAGCGTGGACCTCGAAGACGCGGAGCGGGCCAGCCGCCGGTCCCTCGATCTGAACCCGGCGCTGGCGGAGACGCATTCGGCCCACGGGGCGGTCCTGTTCATGTCCGGACGGATCCCCGAGGCCGAGGAGGCCTTCCGCAGAGCCCTCGAGATCGATCCCCGGCACGCCGACACCCTGTACCTCTACGCCCGGGCCTGCTTCCAGGAAGGACGCTTCGCCGAAGCGGCGGAGCGCTTCGAGAGAGCCTTCGCCGTCCGGGGCGACTACGACTCGGCCTTCTTCGCCGCCCAGTCCCACGAAGCGCTGGGGGACCCCGGGACGGCCCACGAGGCCTACGAGCGTGCGGCCCGCGCGGCCGCCGAGCACACGGACCTGAACCCCGACGACCCCCGGGCCGCCACCATGCGGGCCGTGTCGCTGTGCAGGATCGGCCAGGTGGAGGAGGGGCTCCGCTGGGCCGAACGGGCGCTCTCCATCGACTCGACGGACGCGGGCGTGCGGTACAACGTGGCCTGCCTCTACGCCCAGGCCGGGCGGGCCGACGAGGCGGTGGCGCACCTGGAGGAAGCCACTCGGGCCGGCTTCGGCAACCGGGAATGGCTGGCGCGGGACCCGGACCTCGACCCCATCCGCAGCGACCCGCGCTTCCAGGCCCTGCTCCGGACCGGGACGGGCTCGGACCCGTGAGGCCGTGACCACCCCACCCGTCGTCGAAATCCGCGGCCTCACGCGCTCCTACGGCCGGACCGTCGGCGTCGAGGCGCTCGACCTGACGGTGGAGCCCGGAGAGGTCTTCGGCTTCCTGGGTCCGAACGGCGCCGGCAAGACCACCACCATCCGGCTGCTTCTGGACCTCATCCGCCCGGACCGGGGCATCGCGCGGCTCTTCGGCGTCCCGTCGTCGGAGCCGTCGATCCGGTCCCGGGTCGGATACCTTCCCGGGGAGCTGGAGCTGGACGGCCGCATGACGGGGACCGCGACCCTCCGTTTCCTCGCCGCCCTCGACGGGGTGCCGTCCGCGCGCTCCGCCCCGCGCCGCGCGGACCTCTGTCGCAGGCTCGGCCTCTCGACGCGGGACCTGGCCCGGCGCGTACGGGGCTACTCCCGGGGGATGAAGCAGAAGCTCGGGCTGGTGTCGGCGTTCCAGCACGATCCCGATCTCCTGGTCCTGGACGAGCCCACGGCCGGCCTCGACCCCCTGGTCCGCGAGACGGTGTTCGAGCTGCTGGCCGAAGCGCGGCGCGCGGGGCGGACCGTCTTCCACTCGTCCCACGTGCTGTCCGAGGTGGCCCGCACCTGCGACCGGGTGGCGATCCTGAGGGAGGGTCGGCTGGCCGCCGTGATGCGGGTGGACGAGATGCGGCGCGCCTCGGCCCGGCGGATGGAGATCCACTTCGCCGGCCAGGTGCCGCGGGACGAGCTGGACCTGCCCGGGGTCGAGACCCTCGAGATCGACGGCTCGCGGGTCGTGCTGCGGGTCACTGGCGATCCGGGTCCGCTCATCCGGATGCTCGCCACCCGGGACGTCCGCCACTTCGCCTTTCCCGAGCCGGGTCTCGAGGAAGCGTTCGCCTCGTGGTACAGGACCGACGCGTGAGCCGCACGCTCTTCGCCCGGAACGTCCGCCATCACGCGCTTCTCCTGGCCGCGATCTGGCTCGGGGTCTTCCTCTTCGAGCTCTTCCTCGTCTGGGTCGTGGCCCAGCTCGACGCCGGCGGCGGACTGCAGACCTTCCTCACGGCCCTCGTCCCGCCCGAGATGCAGGAGGTGCTCTTCGAGCAGTTCGGCCTGGCGAGCTTCCCGGGCGGCGTCGCGTTCGGATTCCAGCACCCGTTCACGCTCGTGGGGGGGATCGCGTTCCTCGTCGTCGCCGCGACCGTCCCGGCGGCCGAGCGCGAGTCGGGCTTCCTGGACCTGGTCCTGGCACGGCCCGTTCCCCGGAGCCGCTACCTCGCGGCCACGGTCGCGCTGGTGGTGCTGGGCGCCCTCGCCATGGCCGCGGCTTCGCTGGCGGGCGCCGCGGCGGGGCTCGCCGCCGTCGAGGGACACGACGACGTGGCGTGGGTCTCCTACCTCCCCTCGGCCGCCGCGCTGGCGTGCCTCTACCTGGCGGTGGGCGGGTACTCGCTCCTGTTCGCGACTGACAGCCCCCGGAGAGGGCCCGCCGCCACCCGGGCGGTCGGCGTGACCCTCCTCTTCTACTGGCTGGACTTCATGGGAGGGTTCTGGGACCTCCTGGAGACCGCCCGCTGGCTGAGCCCCTTCAGCTACTTCGACCCGGGTGCAGCGGTCAGGGGAACCCTCGGCTGGCGCGATCCCGGCGTACTGCTCGTGGTCGCGACACTCTGCGTCGTGGGGTCCTTTCTCAACTTCCGGCGGCAGGAGCTGTGAGCGTCAGCCCGTGCTCTGCATCGCCGCCGCGATCCCGTTGATGCTGAGGAAGAGGGCCTGCCCGAGCTCGTCGCCCGCCCGCCGCGAGCGCCGGGCACGCCGCAGGAGCTCGACCTGCAGGAGGTTGAGGACGTCGGTATACGGGTTGCGGAGCTGGATGGAGCGCTGAATCACCGGATCCACGTCGAGGAGCTCGTCCTGCCCCGTGAGGCGCAGAATGGCCTGGCGGGCACGCCGGTGGTCGTCGGCGAGGCGCCGGTGGAAGGCGCTCCCTCCCTCCCCCTCGGCGCCCGAAGCCGCTTCCTCGGCGGCGAGCCGGTCGTACTCCACGGCGACGGGCAGCCGGGCGCGGCTCATCTCGCGCTGCGCGCTGTCCATCACGGTTCGGAAGTAGGGCCACTCCCGGTAGAGCCGCGCCAGCTCTGCGGCCCGGTCCCCGTCCTCCCCGGACCCGAGAACCTCCTCGAGGGCTCGACCGGTGCCGTACCAGCCCGGCGCGACGTAGCGGACCTGCGTCCACGCGAAGACCCACGGGATCGCCCGCAGATCGTCGAACGCGACCTCGTCGGCCCCGCCCCTGGAGACCGGACGGGACGCGATCGGGAGTCGGCTGATGTGCTCGATGGGCGTGGTCCGCGTGTACCAGGCCCAGAAGCCGTCCGCGTCGATGAGCTCCCGGTAGGCGGCCATGGCCCGTTGGGCCAGCTCGTCCATGAGGGGCACCGCTTCCTCCTCCGTGGAGACCTCGCCCTGCGCGGCGGGCGCCCCCGGCGCCACGGTGCGGATGACCGCGCTGACGATCTGCTCGAGGTGCCTGCGGGCGATCGCCTCCAGGCCGTACCGGAACGAGATCACCTCCCCCTGCTCCGTGAAGCGGATGCGCCCATTCTGAACGGACGGGGGCATGGCGACGATCGCGCGGTTCGACCGCCCGCCGCCCCGCCCCACCGTCCCCCCCCGCCCGTGGAAGAGCCGGAGGTCCACGTCGTGCTCCCGGCTCACCCGCCCCAGGGTGTCCTGGGCCCGGTGGAGGGCCCAGTTGGCCATCCAGTAGCCCCCGTCCTTGTTGCTGTCCGAGTAGCCGAGCATCACCTCCTGCAGACCGTCCCGGGCGCGCAGCTGCGAGCGGTAGAGGGGATGCGTGTAGAGGGCGCGCATGCGCTCCCCCGCCGAGGCCAGGTCGTCGATCGTCTCGAACAGGGGCACGAAGTCGATCGGGGAGCGGACCTCGCCGTCGTCGAAGGACCAGAGGCCCACCTCCCGGGCCAGGAGCATCGGCTCCAGGAGGTCGCTCACCGAGTGGGTCATGGAGACGATGTAGCTGCCCACCGACCGGGGCTCCCGGGCGGCGGCCTCCCGGACGACCTCGAACGCGTCGAGCAGGCCAGCGACGTCCTCCGGAAGCTCCCACGACCGCGGGAGGAGGGGCCGCGGGTTGCGGAGCTCGCGCTCCAGCAGCTCCAGCCGCGCCTCCTCGGGCAGGCGCTCGTAGCCGTCCTCCACCCCGGCGGCCGAGAGGAGCACCGATACGGCCCGCTCGTGCACGCGGCTGTGCTGGCGCACGTCGAGGGTCGCGAGCTGGAACCCGAACGTCCGGGCCAGCGTGAGGAGCCGCGCGGTGCGCCCGTGCCGAGCCACGTCGCCGAGGCCCGTGGCCCGGAGCGAGCGGTCGATGCGCTCGAGGTCCCGAAGGAAGGCCCGGCCGTCGTACGGGGGCGCCTGCGGCGCGTCGTCCCCGTCCCCCGCGTCGCCCAGGAGCCGGCGCAGCCGCCGCTTCATGTGCGCGACCTTGCGGCGGTAGGGCTCGTGCTGCCACGCACGGGCCTCCCCGGGCGGCAGCGGCACCTCTTCCGCGTCTCGCTCCAGCGAGCGCAGGAGCCCCTCGTCCGCCGGCACCTGGCGTTCCGAGACGCTCAGCTCCCGGGCGAGGGCGTCCAGCTCCTCCACGTAGCGCTGAAGGGCGACCCGCCGCTGGACTTCGAACGTCCACCGCGTGACGTCGGCGGTGACGTAGGGGTTCCCGTCCCGGTCGCTCCCGATCCAGGAGCGGTAGCGGAGGAACGGTGGGACCCGGATCTCCTCCCCCCAGCCCTCCTCGACCGCGCGTCGGATGTCCTCGTGGATCCGCGGGACGGCCTCCCAGATCGTGCCGGCCAGGAACCAGAGGCCCTGCTCCACCTCGTCCCGCACGTCCGGCCGCTCGGCCCGCACCTCGTCCGTCACGAGCAGCAGGACGATGTCGTCGTAGATGGCGTCGAGGGTATCCCGGTCCTCCTCCGGAGTCGTTGCACCGAGGCGCAGGCGGGAGAGCAACGCGGCGATGTGCCGTTGCTTCTCGAGGACGCTCCGGCGCCGCGCCTCGGTCGGATGGGCGGTCAGCGTCGGCTGCACGTCGAGGCGCGCGAGGATCGCCCTCACGTCCTCCAGGGTGCAGCCCGCGCGACGGAGGTCGCGCAACGCCTCGGCGATCGACTCGGGCCGCCCCGCCCCCGTCCCCTCCTCCCGGGTCCGGGCACGGTTCACGCGAATGATCTCCTGCTTCTCCGCCTGGTTGACGAGGTGGAAGAAGGCCGTGTAGGCGCGGAGCAGCTGGACGATCCGCTCGTCGCTCAGCCCGGCGATCCGTTCCTTCGCCGGCTCCCGCAGGCGGGGGTCCCCCTCCACCGCCGCCCGCTTGCACAGGAGCCTGAGCTCCTCGACCCGTTCGAGCAGATCGGGGCCGAAGCGCTCGCGCAGCGCCTGGCCGAGCATCTGGCCCAGCAGGTTCACCTGCTCGCTCAGGGGCCGGGAGATCCCGGTCCCCTCGCTCTCCACGTCCAACCCTTCCCACCGGCTCATCGCTCCCCCGTCGCTTCGCGGTCCCACACTCCATCCCTCCGGGCGGGTCCGAGCGCGGGCGTCGAGGAAACGGCTCGTCAGCCCGCCACGAACTCCGCCTCGCCCATGTTCCAGCAACCCGTGTACCGTATCTCCAGATAGCCGGCGGGACCCCCGCTCAGGACATGGGCCCGGACCGTTCCCTCCAGGGGCCACGGCGAGTCGCAGGTCGCCTCCCAGCGCAGCGGGGTCACGGTCTCGACCGAGAGCTGGATGGAGACAGAATTCCGGGAGAAGGTGCTGGACCCGGCCAGGGTCAAGGTGCCCGGGACCTGTTGGAAGGGAAAGGCCCCCTCGGACGGGGTGAAGGTGCCGGACCAGGCCTCGGTCAGCGTGGCGTCCGGCTCTCCGGTGACCCGGTAGAGGATGTCGTGGTCCACGTCGAAGGACACGGCGGCGCTCGACCCCGAGAGGCGGGTGGTGCCCGTGTGCTCCCGGCTGATGGTCAGATCCGCGCCCTCCTCCACGCGGTGGCTATGGAACCCGTAGCCGTCCAGGGTCGCGTCGAATCCCCAGGCCTGCCCGGGGTCGGTCACCCGGATCTCGCCGGCGTTCGACACCCACGCCCCACCCCCCAGGTCCGTCCTGCAGCCCTGGAGATCGAACGTGTACACGGCGTCGTCCGGAACGCCGTCGCCGTCGGAGTCCACCGGTGGGGAGGGCACGACGGTCAGGCACTCCGGGGGCGCCCCCGGCAGCAGGAGGTTCAGGAGGACGACGTCGAGCTCCGCCCCCAGGGCCAGGGTGGCGAACTCGCCGGCCTCGGGGTCCTCGGGGATCTCGGGCCCGACGGGATCATCGTCGTCTTCGTCCACGTCCCCACCCCCCCCTCCACACCCGGGGACGAGCAGCAGGGACAGCACGAGGACCGGAACCAGCCTGGAGCGACGCATCGCGGAGCCTCCCCAAGTCGAATAGTTACTGCACGTAACATATTCTGTCGGCGGGGGGGCGCCCCAGCAAGACGCGAGGCCCGGCGTCGTTTCAGGGACCCAGGTAGCGGGTGAGCGTCCGTCGCCACGGCGACGTGCTCACGAAGCCCAGGATCGCCCGGTTGAGCGTCTCGCGGTGCGGACTCCCCTGGGGCAGCGCGAAGGCGTAGTACTGGTCCTCGAACGTGCCGGGAAGCACCTGGAGGGACCGGTGGTCGTTCTCCCGGATCAGGTACTGGAGGATGGGCGCGTCGTAGACGACCGCGTCGACCTCACCGACCTCGAGGAGCTCGAGAAGGCGGGCCGCCGAGGCGTCCCTCACGGGCTCGATGTCGCGGTCGAGAAGGTATCGTTCGCTGGTCGAGGCGGCGACCGTGCCCACCCGATGCCCCACCAGGTCCTCCGGACCCTGGATGTCGCCCTGCAGGCCACCGAGTGTCAGGGCCGACGCGATGGCCGCGGTGAAGCTCGAGATTCCGACGAGGGCGGCGAACATCCAGAGCAGGCTCACCACCCTCCCGCCGAGGGTGCGCGGTGCCTTGTCGCCGTACCCCACCGTCGTCATGGTCACGGCGCTGAACCAGAACCCCTCCAGGATGCCGCGGAAGGCGCTCTCCTCGCTGAACTCCGGGTTCGGCCGGTGCTCGAAGACCCACACCAGGAAGCCGACGACGAGGAGCACGGCCCCCCACACCAGGATCACCTTGAGGAAGTCGACCGACACGAACTGGGCGGCCACGCGGCCCCAGGCCGTCCCGTCCCCCTGGTCCCGAACCGCGATGGCCAGGCCGGTCATGTAGAACGGCTGCGTGAAGTCGAGACGGGCTTCGCGCTCGGACGTCACCGTCAGCGCCGCGGCGCCCATGTCGACCCGGCCGTCCTCCACATCCGCCAGGAGCTGTCCCAGATCCTCCCGCGGCTCGATCCGGAGCTCGAGGCCGGTCGCCTCCTGGATGGCGTCCATCAGGGTCAGGCTGATGCCCGACCAGCCGTCCATCTCCTGCACGAGGAAGGGGGGTGCCTCCAACGCCGCCACGCGGAGGACGGCCCCGGAATCGGGGAGGGCCTGGAGGGAGTCCACCCGTTGCGCCGCGGCCGTCGACGCTCCCGTCAGGACGAGCAGCGACGCGACGAGGGCCCTGGGAAGGGTGTGGAGCGCCATGGGATCCTCCGGGGAACGGGTCTGGGCACGCAGGATGGACCCTACCCCGTGGAAGGTCGTTCGCCAAGGCGACCCGGCCGGGTCCGGCCCTGTCTCACCAGCGGAAGGAGTACGTCACCTTGGCGCTCGCCCCTCGGCTGAGGGTGGCGAAGCGGCGGTCCAGCGGGTCGTCGTCCAGACGGAGCCAGTTGTGGGTGTAGACGAGGAACACCTCGTTGCCGGGCGACACGATCCAACGAAGGAGCCCGAAGAGCCCCAGCACGTCGGAGACGTCATCGTACTGCACCGTGCTGGTCAGGCTGGTCCACGGGCTGACGTCCCACCCCGAGCGCAACCGGAAGAGGTTGGTGTCGAACTCCCCCCGGGGGAGCGTCACCTCGTTGCGGTCGTAGTCCAGGGACGCGCTGATCCCCGGCCTCGGACGCACCGTCACGCCCAGCCCGTAGCCGGTCCGGTGCCCGTCCCAGAACCCGCCCCGGCTGAGCTCCGCGTCCACCGAGACAGGCCGCCGACCGGCCGTGCGGCCCCCGAGGGAGTACTCCCAGTTCCCGTAGGGCCCCGGGAGCACGGGCACGTCCTCGGCCACCTCGAAGCCCTCGTCGAGGGACTCGAAGAGGTGGGTGGCGCGGATCTCGATGCGGTCGCCGCTCTCGAACTCCACGCCCAGGAGGTCCAGGTCCCACCGGCGCTCCTCGACGACGTCCTCCTCCAGGCCCTCGAGGTAACGGAACTGGGTCGCGAACGTGAGCTGTCGGATCCACGGCACCGAGGCCGGGCGCGGTCGCCACGCCACACGGGGCTCGACCCTCCGGAAGTCGTTGCGGCGGACGAAGCCCACGGCCGGCTCGTACGCCTTTCCGAACTCCCGGTAGGAGAGGTGGGCCTGCCAGACGTCGTTGGGGAAGTTGAAGCGGAAGCCCCGGGCCGTGAGGTCGCTCAGCTCCCGCCCCTCCTCCGTCTCGTCGTCGGAGTTCCAGACGACGAACGCCTCCATCTCGAAGTTCCGGTCGCCGAAGAGCGCCGACGTGGCGAAGTCCAGGTCCAACCCGAACGTGTGGCGATCCGGCAGGGCCGCGGCGTCGGGCCCGACGCCGGTGGCCCGGCGGGTGTAGATGGCGCCGAGGGCCGACTGGGCGAAGATGGCGCGCTTCGCCCGGGCGACCGTGAAGTCCTCCCGGCCGATGGAGCCTGTACGGCCCGTGCGCACCTGGAGGAACCCCAGCTCCCACGCCCCGGCCTGTCCACCCAGGCGCGCGCCGAACTCGATGGGCACCGCCTGGCCGTCCTCCAGACCGATGCGCCGCGAGAAGTAGGGCGTCGGACCACTCCTGGGGGCGAAGGAGTACACCCCCGATCCCTCGAGGAAGAAGTCCCGCTGCTCGGGAAAGACCAAGGGGAAGCGCGTCAGGTTCACCCGGCGCTGGTCCACCTCCACCTCGGCGAAGTCCGTGTTGACGCTCACCGCGGCCCGCAGGCTCGGAGTGATGCTGTAGCCCACGTCGAAGCCGGCGTCGCCCGGGAAGCTGGTCGGGTCGTCGGCCGCCACCGTGGTGCGCCAGTTCTGGACGGCGTACGGCGTGACCTCGAGACCCAGCCCCTGGCTCACGCCCTGGATCCCGGTGAGGCGCCCGGCGTGGACGGGGTCCGTGAGCGACTGGTTGCGCCGCGGTCCGCTCCAGCGGATCTCCTCGTTGAGCCGCCGGATGGTCCGCTGGAAGTTGATCCCCCAGACGTCGTCCACCGGATCGAAGTTGAGGGTGGCGAACGGGATCCGGATCTCCGCGGACCAGCCGTCGTCCAGGCGTGCGGTGCGCGCCTCCCACACCCCGTCCCAGCTCTTGTTGACGCCGAAGTGACCACTCCCGAGCAGCCCGTCGCCCATCAGGCCGGCGGGGTTGATCTCGAAGAAGTACCCGGTCCGGCCGTCCCGGAACGTGTCGAGGATCCACATGAAGCGGTCGTCGGTGCCGAGGCCCGCGTCCCGCCGCTTCTGGTACGCCAGCACCCCGTCCGGATCGTCGCGGAAGCGGGCCCCGATGTAGAGCGCTTCGGCGTCGTACGCGATCCGGACCGTCGTCCTCCGGGACGGCATGCCCCCTTCTTCCGGCTCCACCTGCACGAAGTCCGTGACGGGCTCCGCCTCCTCCCACGCGGGGTCGTCGAGGCGGCCGTCGAGGGCGACGGCGTCCGGGCCGTCGAGCCGGTGGGCCTCGATGCGCGGGACGGCGTCGCGGTCCAGATCGACCGTCGACGTCTGGGCCGAGGCCGGGCCGGGCACCGCCGCGAGGGACAGCAGCAGGACGGCCCTCGAGCGACAGGCGCCCCGGGTGGGCTCGGTCACGGGCCGTTTCCGGGCGCGCCTCAGGCCGGTGTCCGGTCGTCGGGGGGGGAGGTGGGCTGGAACGTGGTCCACTCGAGGTCGATCCGGAAATCGCCCTCGGAGAAGCTCGTCGACCCGGACGGGATCCGGTAATCGGAGCCCAGGGGGAGGAACTGGCAGCGCATTCCGTCCACGATGCCGCTGAAGAGCTCCAGGGGCAGGAGGATGATCTCGGCCCGGCTGTTGAACGTCCCTTCGGAGGTCACGGTGCGGACGTTGACCTGCCCGAACATCGAGAAGCACACCTGCGCCTGGTTCGCGTCCGGGTCGAGGTCCACGAACCCCCCGAAGGTCGAGCGGGACCCGCCGGGGCTCCCTCCCCCCGCGTCGATCTCGGACCGGGTCAGGAACTCGAACGGCTCGGAGCCGAAGAAGCTCACGGTCGTCCCATCCTCGGTGACGCTCCCGGAGCCCCGGACCTCGCCCTCGGAGGCCGGCGACATGTAGGTCCGGACGAAACGCTCCATCGTCGTGCCGTCCACCTGGCTCCGGTAGGGGTGCACGTCCGCCCGGAAGCGGACGTCCATCTCGGCCTCGGCCTTCAGCGACCCGGCACCGGGCGTGAGGGTGACCTTCACGGTTCCCTCCCATTCGGTCAGGGGAGCTCCGTTGCCCTCGACGCCGTCGGGCTTGATGGCGACGACATCGCCCCGGGCCCCGGCCCCCTCGAAGGGCACCCGCGCCGTCACCATG
>JASFUL010000123.1:0-11718 GCA_050050315.1 Gemmatimonadota bacterium | reverse complement strand
AGTCGGCAGTGAGGTCCCGCCGTCGGATGCCGATAGACTGGTAGTAGGCCACCGACTCCGCCTTGGATGCCATGTGTTCCGCGACGTCCGTGAACTGCTCCGGGACCAGATCGTCCCGGGACGTGCCGGTGACGTAGCCGAGGACCAGCGGCGTGCCCGCGAGGGCGGCCCGGGCCAGGCGGCCGGTTGCGGCGCGGTCGGGGGCGGCGTCGCCCGGGGCCGGGACGTAGGCCACGGCGGGGCCGAGATCGGTGGCCAGACGGTTCACGAAGAGCTGGAGGCGCGCCTCGTCCGCCGACGGGCCGAGGGCCGCCTCCGCCAGAACCATGCGGGCGCCCAGGTGCTCGGCGCTCCTCTGCGCCGCGGCGGCCGCGTCGGGACCGCCGGCCTCCAGACGCCGGTCCAGGACGACGATCACCACGTCCTGCCCCGCCCCGGCGTGGCGCGCCAGCGCGCCTCCGCAGCCGAGCTCGACGTCGCCCGGGCGGGCGCCGACCGCCAGCACCGTCCCGGCGCTCGGAGCCCCGAACACGGCCTCGGGCAGCAGGCGGTGGATTCTCGCCAGAAGCTCGTCCTTCGCCAGGGGCTTCTGGACGACGTCCGCCGCTCCGGCCCGGTAGGCCTCTTCGGCGTACTGGGGGCCCGTATACCCCGTGACGGCCAGCACCGGCAGGCCCTCGTGGTGGCTCCGGACGTGGCGCAGGACATCGAAGCCCGAGGTTCCCGGGAGGTTCAGATCCGTGATGAGCAGGTCGAAGGGGCGTTCGTCGAGCAGCTCGATCGCCCGGTCCCCGTCCTGGACGTGGCTGACGTCCCAGTGCTCCTCGGTGCCCAGGAACGTCCGGATCAGGAGCGCCTGGTCCATCGCGTCCTCGACGACCAGGACCCGTACCGACCGGGTGGGCTTCCTCTCGTGCGGATTCGGGCTCAAAGGCCGTGGCTCCCTGCCTCGGGACGTTCCCCGGAATGTCACCGGCGGCGTCCGCCGGGGGCGTGGCACCGGCCGTGCCTGAACATGCCCCCGGCCGGGCGGCGGGGCCAGAGGGGACGGAGGGAGCGGGGGGGCGCCCGGGGGAGCCGCGCTTCCGGCCGGCTGCAACCATCGACGTTCCGGATCCGTCCATACCATCGACGGGAAGGAGGGCCGTCCCCGCGGTGGCGACGGTCCGCGTTGAATCGAGCACGCCAGGAGAGACGATGGGACTGATGCGGGCATGGGGCCTGGCCCTCGTGGCGGCCACGGTGGCCGCCCCGGTCGCGGCCCAGGAGTGGGAGGTGCGAACCGAGGACTGCGACTCGTCCCGGGGCTGGGGGAGTGACAGGGAACGGTGGTGCGAGGTGCGGACGACCGCGTTCGGCTCGTCGGGACGGGTGGACCTGGACGGCGGCCCCAACGGCGGCGTGGAAGTGACGGCCTGGGATCGGGACGAGGTGAGCGTGGTGGCCCACGTGTGGGGCCGGGCGGACAGCGAGGAGCGGGCCCGGGAGATCGCCCGGGAGGTGAGCATCGACGTGGACGGAGGACGGATCCGGGCCGACGGGCCGCGCTGGCACCGGGACGAGGGGTGGGGGGTCTCCTACGAGCTGCGCGTCCCCGGCCGGACCGACCTGGACCTGTCCACGACCAACGGCGGCGTCCGCGTCGGAGGGGTCTTCGGCGACATCGACCTCGACACGACCAACGGCGGGGTCGAGCTGTGGGACGTGGGAGGCGACGTGCGGGGTCACACCACCAACGGCGGCGTCGAGGTACGGTTGAGCGGCGACCGCTGGAACGGGGACGGGCTGGACGTCAGCACGACCAACGGCGGCGTGGTGCTCGCCGTCCCCGAGGGCTACTCCGCGCGCCTGGAGACGGGCACCACCAACGGCTCGATCGACCTGGACTTCCCGATCACGCTCCGCGGCCGGATCGGGCGGAGGATCGAGACCGTCCTGGGTGACGGAGGGCCCACGGTGCGGGTCCGGACCACCAACGGCGGGGTGGAGCTGATCCGCCGGTAGCGGGGGGAGGGAAGGCGGGGGGAGGTCCGAGGGCCGTTCCCCCCGGGTCAGCGCGCCGCCGCCGGCGAGGGGGTCCTCTCCCCGACCCGGCCGGCGGCGTCCCGTCGGGGCTCCGGGACCAGGAACCAGACGATGAGGCCCATGGCCAGCACCGACAGGGCCCCGAGGACGGCGTTGGAGCCGTAGCCGACGCCGGCGAAGAGGGGCCCGGCGACGGCGCCTCCGACGGCGAACCCCATCTGTCCCAGCGCCACGGTGAGGCTCATGAGCGAGCCCCGGCGGTGGTCGTCAACGAGCGCCGTGAGGAGGGCGCTGAAGGGGCTGATCCGCATGGCGACCAGCACCATGAAGAGGAAGAACATCGGGTAGGCCCACCAGAGCCCGGTCACGAGCACCGGCGTCAAGACCATCACGACGGCGAGACCCACGCAGGCCAGGAGGACGATGCCCTTCCGTCCGATCCGATCCGACAGCTTACCCGCCTGGGGTCCCGTCAGGACGTTCGCCACGCCGCCGACGAGGAAGAGGGACGCGATCTGGTTGCTGGTGAGGCCGAGGTCCCACTCGAGCCACGTGGGGAGGTACACCACGAAGAGGCTCACCCCGAGGAACATCATGAAGAAGGCGAGGGCGGCGAACGCGACTTCGCTCCGCCGGAGCATCGACCCGTACTCCCGCGCCGCGCCGCGGAACGTCACCGGCTCGGTCGAGCGGCGCACGTCCGGCTGAGGGAGCCGGAAGAAGATCAGGATCCAGGTCAGCCCCATGGTGAGGGCGAACAGGTAGAAGGGCGACCGGAAGCCCATCTCGCCGGCCATCAGGATGCCCAGGGGGATCCCGATGATCTGCCCGAACGCCGCGCCGCTCATCACCCAGCCCGTCGCCCACCCGCGGCGGTTGTACGGGAAGTAGTCGCCGATGTACGAGACGGCGGCCCCGCTGAGCACGCCTCCCGCCAGCCCGGCGAACAGGCGCACCGCCATGAACGTCCAGTAGTCGACCACCAGCCCGTGGAGGAGGAGAGCCGCGGTCATGACGCCGGTGCCGATCAGGAGGATGCGGCGGCGACCGACGCGGTCGGAGATCGGGCCGCTCACGATGGCGAAGACGCCCAGCATCAGGGAGTACGCCGACACCAGGGTGCCGAGCACGGCCTCCGCGACGCCCAGCTCTTCCCCGATGCGGGGGAGGATCGGGCTGATGATCATGGTCTGGCTCGCGGAGCTGAAGACCAGCAGCCACAGCGCGAAGACGACGAGGTGGGGGGAGGGCCGCTCGATCTTCACCGCGCGCGGGCAGGCGTCGCGCCCCTCATTCCGCTTCCTTGTGGACCATCATGGAGTGGCGCTGGTCGGTGGGCATGACGACCACGTTGAAGATATCGACGTGCGGGGGCGCGTTGATCACGTACGCCACCACGTCGGCGATGTCCTCGGGCGCCAGCGGCGTGTAGCCGCGGTAGACGTCCTCCGCCCGCTCCTCGTCGCCGTGGAAGCGGACTTCGCTGAACTCGGTCTCGACCAACCCCGGGTCCACCGACGAGACGCGCACCTTCGTCCCGGCCAGGTCCATGTTGACTCCCTCGCTGATGCCCCTCACGGCGAACTTGGTCCCGCAGTACGCGTTGCCACGGGGGTACGACCACCGGCCCGCCGTGCTCCCGATGTTCACCACGTGCCCCTCGTTCCGCTCCACCATACGGGGGAGGAACGCGCGCGTGACGTAGAGGAGCCCCTTCACGTTCGTGTCGACCATCTCGTCCCAGTCGTCGAGGTCGGCCTCGTGCGCGAGGTCGAGCCCCCGGGCCTTGCCCGCGTTGTTGACGACCACGTCGGGCGTGAAGTCCAGGTCGGCCAGGTCGTCGCGCAGCGCGAGGACGGCGTCCCGGTCGCGCACGTCCAGCACCCGGGCCTGGACCTCCACGTCGTGCTCCTTCATGAGCTCCTCGGCGAGCTCGAAGAGCCGCTCCTTCCGGCGTCCGACGATGACGAGGCGGGCTCCCCGGGAGGCGAGCTCCCGGGCGCACGCCCGTCCGATGCCGGCGGTGGCCCCGGTGACCAGGACGGTTCGGCCGACGATCCGATTCATGCGTCCTCCTGGGAAGAGTGCGTGAGGTCGCGCTCGATCCGGCCACCCGCCCGGGGCGGGCGGCACGGACCGGGCAGAACACCGCGGTGTCCCGATGGGTCCGGTGGGGCGCGTTCGGGGGTGGGGCGGACGGCCCCCTCCCCGCTTCGCTGGACGGGGCGGCCCGCGACACGGTAGGCTGAGCCTCCATGGACAGGAAGCGTGTCGTCGCCTGGGCCCTGTACGACTTCGCCGGGTCGGTGTACTCCGCGGTCATCGCGACCGTTCTGTTCAGCGTCTACTTCATCGAGACCATCGTCGGGAACGAGGCCGGGCGTGGGGACGAGCTCTGGGGGTGGGTGATGTCGGTCTCGGTCGCGATGGTGGCGGTGAGCTCCCCGCTGTTCGGTGGGATCGCCGACAGGGCCGGGGTCCGGAAGCGCTTCCTCGTGGCCTACACGCTGTTCGGCGCCGGCGCGGTGGCGCTCTTCGCCACGCTCGAGCCCGGCATGGTCGTGACGGCGGCCGTCCTGGCCGTGATGGCCAACTTCGGGTTCGAGGGCGCGCTGGTCTTCTACAACGCGTGGCTACCCGAGATCGCCGACCGCGAGCACCAGGGTCGCGTGTCCGCGCTGGGGTTCGGCCTCGGCTACGCGGCCTCGGCCCTCGGGCTCCTGGCCGCCGTCCCCCTCGCCGTGGCCGAGCGGTACGACGTCCTCTGGATCGCCGTGGCGCTGTGGTGGGTGGGCTTCAGCCTGCCCGCGTTCCTCGTCCTGCCCGAGGCGCCGGGACGGGGGGAGGGGATCGTGGACGCCGCCGTGCGCGGGCTTCGTGACTTCCGGGGGGTCGCGGGGGACGTGCTCGCCGTCCCGGACCTCCGGCGTTTCCTGCTCGCCTTCTTCTTCTACATCGACGGCGTGCTGACCGTGATCGTGTTCGCCGCCTCCTACTCGACCGGCACCCTGGGGTTCTCGGACCTCGAACGAATCGGCCTCTTCCTGGTCGTCCAGCTCTCGGCCCTCGCGGGGGCGTTCGCCATGGCGAAGCCCACGGACGTGATCGGGCCCCGCCGCGTGATCACCGGGGTGATCGTGCTCTGGGTCGCCGTGGTCGTGGCGGCGTACTTCATCGACTCGAAGACGGCGTTCTTCGTGGCGGCGGTCGTGGCCGGCTCGGGCCTCGGCTCCATCCAGGCGGCCAGCCGGAGCTTCATGGCAACGTTGATTCCCGAGGGCAAGGAGGCGGAGATGTTCGGCTTCTACGCCTTCTGCGGAAAGAGCTCCTCCATCCTCGGCCCGCTCATCTTCGGAACGGTCTCGGCCTGGACCGGCGGGAACCAGCGCCTCGCCATCCTCTCGCTGATCCCCATGTTCGTGATCGGAGGGACCCTGCTCCAGCGGGTCCGGGATCCGGTGGCGCAGCGGCGGGCGCTCGAAGGAGGGGCGGCGTGACCCCGCCGAGCCCGACGTCCCGCTCCCCCCGGGAGGTCCTGGGCCTGGCCCGTCCCGGCCGGGGCCTGGGCACCTTCGGCGGGGTGTTCACGCCGACGCTGCTGACGATCCTCGGCGTGATCATGTACCTCCGGGAGGGGTGGGTGATCGGCAACGCCGGTCTCCTCGGAGGCTTCCTCGTGATCCTGTGCGCCTTCGGGATCACGGGCCTCACGGGCCTCTCGATGTCGTCCATCACGACGAACATCAGGATCGGTGCGGGCGGGGCCTACGCCATCGTCGCCCAGTCCCTCGGGCTCGAGATCGGCGGGGCCCTCGGCATCCCCCGCTACCTGTCCCAGGCCCTCGCCGTGACCATGTACCTCTTCGGCTTCCGGGAGGGTTGGCTGTGGGTCTTCCCGGAGCATCCGGCCTGGCTCGTGGACCTCGGCGCCTTCCTGCTCCTCTACGCCATCGCCTACCTGAGCCTCGACCTCGCCATCAAGGTCCAGTACCTGATCATGGCGGTCATCGCCGGGTCGCTGGTCTCGGTCGCCGTGGCCGCGGCCCAGGGGTCCATGGTGATCCCCTTCGAGGACGTCCAGATGTGGGGCTCCTTCCCCGGCGCCCCGGAGGACGGGTTCGGGGGCACGACGTTCTGGGTGGTCTTCGCCGTCTTCTTCCCGGCCTCCACGGGCATCATGGCGGGGGCGAACCTCTCGGGGGACCTCCGGAATCCGAAGAAGAGCATCCCCCGGGGCACCATGGGGGCCATCGCGGCGAGCCTGGTGATCTACCTGGCGCTCGGCTACTGGCTGGCGCGCTCGGCGACGCCGGACGAGCTGGTGTCGAACTACACGGTGATGGTGGACAAGGCGGCGTGGGGGCCGGCCGTCCTCGCCGGCCTGCTCGGTGCCACCTTCTCGTCGGCGCTGGCCTCGCTCGTGGGCTCGGCCCGCATCCTCCAGGCCATGGGCGAGCATCGCGTCCTCCCGAACGGACGCTGGCTGGAGGCGCTGACCGAGAAGGGCGAGCCCCGCCACGCGATGACGGTGACCGGGGGCATCATCCTGGCGACGCTCCTCTTCCGCGACCTGAACGCCATCGCGCCGTTCATCACGATGTTCTACCTGATCACCTACGCGATGATCAACGCGGTAGTGTTCATCGAGCAGACGATGGGGCTCGTGAGCTTCCGGCCGCTCCTGAAGCTCCCCCGGTGGGTCCCGTTGACCGGGCTGCTCGCCTCCCTCGTCGCCATGGGCGTGGTCCACCCCGTCTTCAGCCTGCTGTCGGTGGGGGTCGTGCTGGTGTTCTACGCCATACTCCTGCGGAGCCACCTGAAGGCGCCCTTCGGAGACATGCGGAGCGGGCTCTTCGTGGCGGTGGCCGAGTGGGCGGCGAAGAAGGTGATGGACCTGCCCGCCATGGGCGAGCGCGCGTGGAAGCCGAATCTCCTGGTCCCGGTGGAGGACACCCGCACCGTCCGGGGCGCCTTCCTCATGATCCGCGACGTGACCTACCCCAAGGGCTCGGTGCACCTCATGGGGCTGCGTACCGACCGGGCGGACCCGCAGCTCGACGCCCGGGTGTACTCCCTGGCCCACGCGTTCGAGGACCGGGGGGTCTTCGCTGCCCGGACGGTCATCGACAGCCCCGACGGGTTCGGCGACGGCATCGTGGCCGGGATGCAGGCGCTGGGCGGGGCGTTCTTCAAGCCGAACGTGGTCTTCCTCAACCTGCACGAGGGCGAGGGCAGGGAGGAGGAGTACGCGCGGGTGCTGACCGAGGCGGGGCGCCAGGCGATGGGTCTGCTCGTGCACGTCCCCCACCCGACCACCGGTCTGGGCGAGCGGCGGTCGGTCAACGTCTGGATCCGCGACCGGAGTCCCGACTGGCGCCTCTCCATGGACATGGGGAACCTCGACTTGCCCCTGCTGGTGGGCTACAAGCTCCTCCGGAACTGGGACGCCACGATGCGGCTCGTGACGGTGGTCGAGTCCGAGGAGAACCTGGAGGAGGCGCGGCAGTTCCTCGAGGCGGTCCTCGAGCTGGGTCGCATCCCGCGGACCCGTGTCGTGGCGGTGTCCGAGCCCTTCGACCGCTTCGTCCCCCAGGCGCCCCAGGCCGACGTGAGCATCTTCGGCCTCGGCGCCACCCTGGATTTCGCCTTCATGCGGCGCATGATGGACGAGACCCGCAGCACGTGCCTCTTCGCCCGCGACTCCGGGCGGGAGAGCGCGCTGGCATAGTGACCTCCCGGTGACCACCCGAAGGCGGCTGCTCCACGTCCTGGTCCTCTTCGGCCTGGCCGGCGTGCTGGCGTTCTACGTGGTCGAGATCGAGGCGTGGTCGAGGGGGCGGGCGGCCTCCGAGTCCGACTTCCGCGTCTTCCACGCCGCCGCGAGGTCGCTCGTCGGGACGGGCGATCCGTACCCACCCACCCTCCCGGCGAACGGGGAGAACCTGAACAACCCGCACACGACGGCGCTGCTGTTCGCCCCCTTCGCGGGCCTCCCGTTCCGTGACGCGTTCCTCGCGTACACCACGCTGAGCCTGCTGCTCATGCTGGCCGCCGTTCCCTTCCTGGTGGGCGCCGCGGGCGGGGGACGCGAGCCGTTCGCCCACCTGGCGACGGCGCTCCTCCTGCTGGCCTGGCCCCAGTCGTACCGGAGCGCCGTCACGGGACAGGTGGGGGTCGTCCTCCTCCTTCCCGTGGCCGTCGGCTGGTGGGCCCTGGCCAAGGGGCGCGAGCGACTCGGCGGGGCGGCGCTGGGCGCGGTGCTGGGGATGAAGGTGTTCGCCGGCCTGTTCGCGCCGGCCCTCCTGCTGGCCCGCAGGGTCCGGGCCGCGGCGGCGCTCGTCGTGACCGGGGCCGCGCTCTACGGGATCGGCCTCGTCTCGTTCGGGTGGGGCGCCTACGCGCGGCACTTCCGCATCCTCCGGGACGTCCAGGTGACGGGGTACGGGAACAACGCCTCCCTGATGGCGACGGCGGTCCGGCTCGAGCTCCCGGCCCCCCTCCTGGCCGCGCTCATGGCCGTCGTCCTGGTGGCGGTCCTGTGGGTGGCCTGGAACGCCGACGGCCCGGGTCCCGTCCTCGGCGCGACCGTTCCAGGCATGCTCCTGCTGTCTCCCCTGGCCTGGTACTACTACCTGCCCCTCCTGGCGGTGACGCTCCTGGTGGCCTGGGTGCGGGGCGGCTGGCCCCGCTGGCTCGCGGCTGGCGCGTGGGTGGTGGCCGGCGTGCCGGGCGGGGAGCTTTCCCTAACCCCCGAGACGGTCGGGCTGGCCCTCATGCTGATCGCCATGGTGGGGGCCGCGGCCGCCGGTCGTCCTCTCCCCGGCGTGGAAGGTCCCCGCGGGTCGGGCTGAGGGTCCCGCGGCCCCGGAGGTCGGTGCCCCGCGGCCGCACCCCCGTCGGTCGGCGACCCGCTAGTTCATGCGCCAGATCGCGAAGTTCAGCGCGCCCGCGTAGGTGACCCACAGGGCGTAGGGGACCATGAGCCATCCGGCCACCCCCTGGACCTGGAAGAAGAGGACGGTGGTGAGGGCGATCGCCAGCCAGAGCAGGACGAGATCGACCAGACCCGCCAGGGGGGAGCGGGCGCCGAAGAACAGGAACGACCACGCGAAGTTGAGGGCGAGCTGGACGCCGTAGACGCCGAGGGCCCGGCGCACCGCCGGGAGGTCCCACCCCTGGCGCCACACGAGGAACGACGCGATGCCCATGAGCAGGTAGAGGAGCGTCCAGGCGGGACCGAAGATCCAGTCGGGCGGACGCCACGACGGGCGGGCGAGCTCGCGGTACCAGCCCCGGGCCGCGGGAGCGGTCGCCAGGCCGGCGGTGATGCCGACGGCCTGGGGGACGACGATCGCGATGGCCAGGCGGACGATGTCGGACACGGTCACTCCCGGGCGCGACGCCCCAGCCACCACCCTCCGCCCACCATGATCAGCGTCAGGGGCAGGACGAACACGAGCATCATGGAGACGAACTCGTCCTCCATGTCGTGGGTCGAGGCGTCGAGGAGCAGGTAGGTGAGGTAGAGCGCGTAGTAGGCGACCAGCACCCCCCCTTCCCAGCGGGTGATCTGCCACCCGGTGAAGAAGACCGGGAGGCAGGCGAGGGCGACGGCCAGCACCACGGGAAGGTCGAAGGTCAGCGCACCCACGGGCACGTACAGCCCGTCCGGCGAGACCGCCGCCGACGCGCCGAGGACGAAGAGGATGTTGAAGATGTTGCTGCCCACGGCGTTCCCGACCGCCAGGTCCCGTTCGCCGCGCACGACCGCCATGAGCGACGTGGCGAGCTCCGGGAGCGAGGTCGCGGCCGCCACCAGCGTGAGCCCGATCACCAGATCGCTGATTCCCATGGCCCGGGCCATCTCGGTGGCGGCCCGGATGAACCAGTCGGCGCCGACCACGAGCGCCCCCAGCCCCACGAGCATGAAGAGGAGGTCCAGGGCGCGCGGGCCCAACCCGGTCGGCGGGCGGGCCTCCCGGGGAGCCGCGTCGGGCGTCCCGCTCCGGCGTGCCTTCCTGCGGGAGGTCGAGGCGTCGTTCCGGAACGCCAGGAACGCCAGGGTGGCGGCGTAGGCGAAGCCCAGCAGCAGCAGGATCCCGCCCTCGATCCGTCCCAGCCGGTGGTCGAGGCCGAAGAGGAGGGGCAGGGTCGAGACCCCGATGAGGACGGGCACGTCCATGCGGACGAGCTGACGCTCCACCACGAGGGGCGAGATGATGGCGGCGACGCCCAGCACGAGGAGGACGTTGAAGATGTTGCTCCCGGCGACGTTCCCGAGGGCGACCCCGGCGTTGCCGGCCACCGCCGCCTCGACGCTCACCGCGATCTCGGGCGCGCTGGTCCCGAACGCGACGAGGGTGAGGCCCACGACCAGCGGTCTCACGCCGAGGGCCCGGGCGAATCGCGACCCGCCCCGCACCACGAGCTCCGCCCCCCCCACCACCGCCAGCACCCCGGCGACGAAGAGACCGATCGTCGTCGACGTCATGGAGCGCGGCGGGCGGCGGCGCGGGGATCGGGGGCCATGGAAGTCCTGGAGCTGCCGCCAGCCGGCGGGTATCGACGTGGGAGCATCTGAAGCTGAGGGACGGGGGCGAACCGTTCAAGGTCCGGCGAGCGAGCGTTCCCTACCTTCCCGGGTGCGACCGGAGGGGTCCCGGGAGCCGCCGGTGGCGCGTGGGGTGGTGGAGACGCTAGCCTCACCGCCATGCCCTCCACGAACCCGGCGCCCGCGGCCCGTCGCTACCGGGCCGGGCTGGTCCTCGTCCTGCTCGTCGTGGGCGGGACGTCGGCCGTCGCGGCGTCGAGGACGTCCACCACGTTCGACGAGATCGTCCTGGTCGCGGCCGGGGCGCGGGCCCTCGAGACGGGCAGCTGGTCGATGGTGCTGGACCAGCCGCCGCTCATGCCCCTCCTCTACGGCCTGCCGGTGTGGGCCGCGGGCGTCCGATATCCGTCCGAGGTGCGGGAGCGCGGGTGGACGTACGACGACCGCTGGGAGTACGCGCGGGCCCTGTTCTTCGGTGTGGGGAACGACCCGGAACGGGTGGCGTGGCGGGCCCGGCTGGTGGCGCTCGCGCTGGCGATGGTCCTGATCGCCGTCGCGTACGCGTACGGCGTGTGGATCGAGGGACCGCGGACCGGGCTCATCGCGGCCTTCCTGGTCGGATTCCTGCCCGACGTGATGGCCCACGCGGGCGTGGCGTACAACGACGTGCCCATGGCGCTGGCCTACCTGCTGGCGGTGTGGGCCCTGGACGCCGCGATCCGCCGCCCTTCCCCCGGGCTCGGGGTGCTCGCCGGGGCTGCCGTGGCCGGGGCGGCGGGCGTGAAGTTCAGCGCCCTGGCCCTCGCCCCGGTGGCGGGTCTCCTCCTCGTCCTCCAGCTCGTCGGGCGGGACCGCACCCGCCCCGACGCGTGGGGGCGCCGCCTCGGCGTCGCGACGGCCCTGGGCATCGTGGCGGCGTACGCCCTCCTGGTCCTGACGTACCGGGGCGACACCTTCCTGGTGCGCCTGGAGTACGGGCTCCGCTTCACGGTGGAGCACGCCTCGGAGGGTCATCCGGCGCCGGCGTGGCTCTTCGGCCGCACCCGCCCGGACGGCTGGTGGTACTTCTTCCCGGCGGCGTTCCTGGTCAAGACGCCGGCCGCGCTCCACGCGCTCGTCCCGCTGGCCGCGGTCGGCCTCTG
>JASFUL010000122.1:0-11780 GCA_050050315.1 Gemmatimonadota bacterium | reverse complement strand
ACAACGCGCACTACCTGGTGGATCTCTCCGGTCCGCTGGCCCTCACGGCGAGGGCGACGCTCCTGCTCGTGCTCAACCTGGGCATCATGCTTCTGGTGTGGGCGTCGGTCCGGGCCATCCTCCTGGGTGGGCGTCCCGGACCGGCGGACATCCGCCCGCTCCTCGGCTCCTTCCGGGCCCGTGTCACGCTGGCCCTGTTCGCCTTCTTCCTGCTCTCCAATGCGATCTTCGGCACGCTCGCCTACCGCACGATCTCCGGGGCCGCCGAGCGCGCGGCCCGGGTCCTGGCCGAGCGGGTGGTGCGGGACGGCGCGGCGATCTACAACCAGGTGGGGGGCCAGATGGAGCTCCTGGCCCGCCAGGTCGGGGCGGATCTCCTCGAGTTCCGCGACGGCGAGCTCCTGGAGGGATCGAGCGAGGAGCTGGTGGAGCTGGGGCTCTTCGAGGGGTGGCTCCCCTGGGACGTGGACCAGCTGCTCACCGCTCGACAGGACGTCATGGCGACCCGCGAGGAGCGCCTCGGCCGGTGGGAGTACGTCACGGCGTTCCGGCGACTGCCCGACGGAGACATCCTGGCGGCGCCGGTGCCGCTCCAGGCAGGGGCTACGGCGGTGCGGCGGGAAGAGGTGGCCCACCTGCTTGGCTTCGCGGTGGTCGCCGGGGCGCTCCTCTCCCTCGTGCTGGCGCTCCTCGTCGGTCGGACGCTCGCCCGCCCCATCCGCACGCTCCAGGTGGCGTCCGAGCGCGTCGGGGCGGGCAACCTCGGGGTCCGGCTCCCGGGGGATCGCAGCGACGAGTTCGGCGCCGTGTTCGGGGCGTTCAACCGGATGGTACGGCGGCTGCGTCGCGCCCGTCGAGCCCTGGTCCGGACCACGCGCCGGACCGAGGCCATCGTCGAGGACGCCGCCACCGGCGTCATCGCCCTGGACTCGTCGGGGCGCACCACGCTGGCCAATCCCCGGGCGGGGGAGCTGCTGGGTCGGAGCGTCGCGGTGGGCGAGCGGCTGCGGGAGGACGGAACGCCGGCGGACGAGTTCGTTCGCTGGGTGAAGCTGTACTTCCGCGACGGCCTGCGCGAGCTCGGAGGGGAGTTCCAGTTCGGCGAGCGCCGGGTCCGCGTCCGGGCCCGGCGCATCGAGCGTGAGGGTTCCCAGGGCGGCGCCGTGGTGAGCCTCGAGGACGTCACGGACGAGCTTCGCACCGAGCGCGTCCTGGCCTGGGGCGAGATGGCCCGCCAGGTGGCCCACGAGGTCAAGAACCCTCTCACGCCCATCAAGCTCGCCATCCAGCACATCCGCAGGGCGTGGGACGACCGCCGCCCGGACTTCGACGAGATCCTGACCCGGAACGCGGACGCGGCCCTGGGCGAGATCGACCGTCTGGCCACGATCGCCTCCAGCTTCTCGCGCTTTGGCGCCCCGGAGGCCGCCGGGGCGGCGCCGCTGGGCCCGGTGCGCCTGCACGCCGTCGTGGGGGAGGTCATGGCCCTGTACCAGTCGGGCGAAGGGGGAGTGCGCTTCGACACGGCGGTCTCCGCCGATCTCCCCGCCGTTCGGGCGCGGGCCACGGAGATGAAGGAGGTCCTCGTGAACCTCCTCGAGAACTCTCGCGCCGCGATCGAGGACGAGGGCGTCGTACGGGTCCGGGCCGTCGAGGCCGGGGATACCGTGGTTCTGGACGTCCAGGACGACGGTGGGGGGATCTCTACCGACCTGCTGCCCCGGGTCTTCGAGCCGCACTTCTCCACGCGATCCGCGGGGACGGGGCTCGGGCTGGCCATCGTGAAGCGGCTGGTCGAGTCGTGGGAGGCCACCGTGGCGGTCGAGAGCGAGCCCGGCCAGGGGACCGTGGTTCGGATCTACCTGGAGGCCTGGCGGGACGGGGATCGTCCGGGTCCCCGGGAAGGCGCGTCCCGGGGGGGTGTCTGAGCCGGGACACCTCTTCGACGGGGTGGCGGCGGGGCGCGGTTGGATACACCTTTGAATAGTCACGATTCCCGGAAGACGCCGTCTCCGTGACGCGGCCCGGCGCGAGCCGGACCTCCCCGAAAACAGGACCGGAGTGTAGATGAGGGACCCCGCCGTCGATGCCCGCACCGACCGCCCCGATCCGACCCGATCCCCCCCACGCTCCGCCTCCCGCGGCAAGTCGATCCCCAGGCGTCGCCTGGAGCCCGTCGAGTTCGCGCGCTGGGTGGAAGACCGGGCCGACCGGCTGGCCGAACGGTGGCTGACCGAGGTCCAGTCTCGCGACGGGTCCGGCACGACGGGGCGCGAGGCCCTGCTCGGGCGCTTCTTCCGGTTGTTGGTGTCCATCCTGCCTGCCACGCTGGGGCCCTACCGCGAGCAGGTAGAGCCGATCTGGGTGCAGATCTCGGAGCTGTTCGGACAGGTGGCGGCGCAGAGGGGCCTGGCGGCGGGGGAGGTCATCGAGGAGTTCCAGATTCTGCGAGACGTCCTCATCCGCCTCCTGTATGCGGAGCCCCCCGTGGTCGGAGGGGTCCGGATGCCCCTGCGTGACATCCTGCGCCTGAACCGCATCGTCGACCGCGGCGTCACCCATTCGTCGGTGGGCCATACGGACGCGCTCTTCTTCGCCCTGTTCCGGGGCTCGGGCGTGCCGGACGCGCTGGACGAGGCGCTGGCGCGGGAGGTGGAGGAGCAGCTGGACGCCCTGGAGCGGGAGTACCGCGACGTCATGAGGTCGCTCCGGGGCTGACCCCGTCGGGGTGGCGAGGGACGGTCCGGTCCGGCCCGGGTCGGAGCGCGGTGGCCGGAGGGAACCGCCCTTCGCGCATGCGAGTAGGAGAGTCCCCGATCACCCCCGGACGGCCGGACCGCCGTCCGTCCCGCTCGCCGGAGAATCATGAGCACGCACCGACCGTCCGAGCCCGGGGCCTCCCAGGCCACCGGTGAGACCGCGCACGGCGACATGCCGCCGGAGGAGTTCCGCCACTTCGGGCACGAGGTGGTGGACTGGATCGCCGACTATCTGGCCGGCGTCGACGACTACCCCGTCCTGGCCCGGGTCGCGCCCGGGGACGTACGCGGTGCCCTGCCGGACGCGGCCCCGGAGGAGGGCGAGGACATGGCCGACGTGCTCCGGGACTTCGACGAGATCGTGGTGCCCGGCGTGACGCACTGGAACCACCCGTCGTTCCACGGCTACTTCGCCGTCACCGGATCCGGTCCCGGGATCCTCGGCGAGATGCTGTCGGCGGCTCTCAACATCAACGCCATGGTGTGGCGGAGCTCGCCGGCGGGAACCGAGCTGGAGGAGCACGCCCTCGACTGGCTGCGGGGAATGATCGGGCTGCCCGAGGCCTTCGAGGGCGTGATCAACGACACGGCTTCCTCGAGCTCCCTCTACGCCCTCGCGGCCGCCCGCGAGGCGGGCCTGCCGGAGGCCCGCGAGAACGGGCTGTCCGGGGCACCACGAGCGAGGATCTACGCCTCCGCCGAGGCGCACTCCTCGATCGACAAGGCGGCCATCACCCTCGGCTTCGGCCGCCACGGGGTCACGCGCGTCGCGACCGACGACGACTTCCGCATGGACGTGGACGCACTGCGCGCGGCGATCGCCGAGGACCTGGCCCGGGGCGTGCGTCCGGTCGCGGTGGTGGCCACGGTGGGCACGACGTCCACCACCTCGGTGGACCCGGTCGACGCCGTGGCGGACGTGGCTGAGGAGCACGACATGTGGCTCCACGTCGACGCCGCCTACGCCGGTTCGGCGGCCGTGGTCCCCGAGCTCCGACCCCTGTTCCGGGGCTGGGAGAGGGCCGACTCGGTGGTGATGAACCCGCACAAGTGGCTCTTCACGCCGGTGGACTGCTCGGTCCTCTACTGCCGGCGACCCGAGATGCTCCGGGCCGCGTTCAGCCTCACGCCGGAGTACCTCCGGACCTCGGAGCAGGGCGTGGCGAAGAACCTCATGGACTACGGGATCGCCCTCGGCCGTCGCTTCCGGGCGCTCAAGGTCTGGTTCGTCCTCCGGTACTTCGGCCGGCGCGGAATCGCGCATCGGATCCGGGAGCACGTGCGAATGGCCGCGGAGGTGGCCTCACGGATCGACGGCGGCGAGGGGTGGGAGCGCGTCGCGCCCCATCCCTTCAGCACCGTCGTCTTCCGGTTCGCCCCCGAAGGCGTGGAGGAGGAGGAGGTCGACCGGATGAACCACGCGATCCTCGATCGCGTGAACGCCAGCGGGGAGGCCTTCCTGTCCCACACGGTCCTGCGGGGCCGGGTGTGCCTGCGGCTCTCGGTCGGAAACCTGCGAACCACGCGGACCCATCTCCACCGCACGTGGGACTTGCTGGAGGCGTCGGCGGCGGCCGTGCTCGCGGAGTACGCCGGCCCCCGTTCGATGGCCGCGCCGGGAGCGGCGGGATAGCTCCGACCTCGCTTCACGCGCCCGGACCGGGCGCCGGGGTCAGCTCGCTCAGGTGAAGCCGCCCCGCGGAGAGCAGGCGGGACCCGACCCCCGGGACGAGCTTCCGACGAAGGCCACGGGAGAGAAAGAGCGCTCGACCTCTTCGGCCGAGCCGCACTCGGGGCATTCCCACCCCTCCCGTGCCGAGTATTCGGACATGGAGAGGCGCTTCTCGTACGTGATGCCGCAGCGGCGGCAGTGGAGATCGTATCGAGGCATCGCAGGCTCTGCGGTGACGTCCGTGTGTGAGGTAGAAATATAACTATATCTCTATGCCATGGAAGGGGAGGAGCCCGGAGTATCTCTTCGCGGCGGCGAGGGCGTGGACCCGTTAGCTTGCTGCTGCGAGCCCATGGGGGCTCGTGCGCCATCCATCTGCCCGAAGACCGACACCACCCGGAGGAGACCATGGCACGCTCGGACCGTCCCGTCCGATCCTGTGGCACCCCGTCCCCCTTTCTGGTCCTCCTGGCCGTGCCCCTCGCCCTCGGCGCCTGCACCGACTCCGGCGGCGACGCCGGGGCGTCGGGGGACGCGGAGATGCGCGGCGGCAGCCACATGGCGGAGGCCAGGGCGCTGCAGGACCGCATCATCACGATCGACACCCACGACGACATCCCGGCGGACTTCGGCTCGGACGAGGTGAACCCGTGCACCGAGCTGGATCGCCAGGTGGACGTCCCCAAGATGGAGGAGGGCGGTCTCGACGTGGCCTTCTTCATCGTGTACGTGGGACAGGGCGAGCGCACGCCGGAGGGGTACGAGGACGCCCGGCGTCAGGCCATGCAGAAGTTCGCGGGGATCCACCGCGTGGCGGAGGAGCTGTGCCCCGAGCGCATCGAGCTCGCCTACACGCCGGAGGACGTGGAGCGGATCGTGGGGGAGGGGAAGCTCGCGACGGCCATCGGGATCGAGAACGGGTACGTCATCGGTCGGGACCTCTCCCTCCTCCGGACGTACAGCGACCTGGGGGCCAACTACATCACCCTGGCCCACGGTGGCCACAACGACATTGCGGATTCGGCCACGCCCCGCGAGGAGCTGGGCGACGAGGAGTCCGAGCACGGCGGGTTGAGCCCGTTCGGCGAGGAGGTGGTTGGGGAGATGAACCGCCTCGGCATCATGGTGGACGTGAGCCACATCTCGAAGGACGCGGCCCTGGACGCGATGCGTGTCTCGAGCCTCCCGGTCATCGCCTCGCACTCCAGCGTGCGCGCCCTGGCCGACCACCCACGGAACATGGATGACGAGACCCTCCGCGCCCTGCGGGACAATGGGGGCGTGATCCAGATCGTCGCGCTGGACGGCTACGTGAAGGTCGATCCGCCCGAGAAGACGGAGGCGGTGGACGCGCTCCGGGAGGAGATGGGCATCCAGAGCCGGGGGGACTGGCAGGCGCTCACCGACTCGGCCCGGGGTGCGTACGAGGAGCGGATGGAGGAGATCGAGGACCGGTGGCCGGGACCCGACGTGGCGGACTTCGTCGACCACATCGACTACGCCGTCGACCTCATCGGCATCGACCACGTGGGCATCAGCTCGGACTTCGACGGCGGGGGTGGAATCACCGGCTGGAACGACGCCAGCGAGACGGTCAACGTGACGGCCGAGCTGCTGCGGCGCGGATATTCGGACGAGGAGATCGAGAAGCTCTGGGGCGGGAACCTGCTCCGCGTGTGGGGCGAGGTGGAGGCGGCCGCGGGGGAGGCGATGCCCGCCGACTCCGGCGCCTCCGGGTGACGCCGGCGGACTACCCCCGCGTGCCCCGGCGCGGGGGCCGGTCCGTCCTCCTCCACGAGCTGGTCGAGGAGCAGGCCGCCAACCTGGGCCGGATGGGTCGCCGGCTGGAGGAGGCACTCCACCGGCTGCGGGCGTGCGAAGACGACGGGGCCCGTCGCCCCGAGCGGGTCGCGGACGCGGCCGAGGCCCTCTTCATGTACGTCGTGCAGCGTGAGGTGTGCGGCTTCCGGGACACGGCGGGTGCGCTGGATGCCATGGGCGTACCCCGGGAGGTGCGCCTGCGGATGGGACCGCGAACGTCGTAGCCCCCGTCAGAGCTCGCGGATCTCCTTGCTCATCCCCTGCATGGCGTCCTTGGCGTCGCTGAAGAACATCATCGTCTTGTCCATGTAGAAGAGCGGGTTGTCGATCCCGGCGAAGCCGGGCGACAGCGACCGCTTGATGACGATGACGTTCTTCGCCCTGTCCACGTCCAGAATCGGCATCCCCGCGATGATCGAGTCGGGGTTTCGCGCCTCGGGGTTCACGACGTCGTTGGCGCCCACCAGGACGACCACGTCGGTGCGGGCGAAGTCGTCGTTGATCTCGTCCAGGTCGTAGAGCTGGTCGTAGGGGACGTCGGCCTCGGCCAGGAGCACGTTCATGTGCCCCGGCATCCGGCCCGCCACCGGGTGGATGGCGTACTTCACGTCGATGTCCCGGTCCTGGAGCATGTCCATGACCTTGCGCAGCTCGTGCTGCGCCTGGGCGACCGCGAGGCCGTAGCCCGGCACCACGATGACCGACTGGGCGTAGCCGAGGATCATCGCGGCCTGCTCGGCGTCGACGCTCTTGACCGACTTGTCGCCGCTCTCGATGGCGGCGGTGCCGCCTTCCTGGCCGAACGCCCCGAACACCACGTTCGCGAGCGACCGGTTCATGGCCTTGCACATCAGGATGGTGAGGAACAGCCCGGCCGCGCCCACAAGCGCGCCCGAGATGATCAGCACCATGTTGCCCACCACGAAGCCCGCCGCGCTCGCGGCCAGCCCCGAATACGAGTTGAGCAGGCTGATCACCACCGGCATGTCGGCGCCGCCGATGGGGATCACGAGCAGGATGCCGATGATGAAGGACAGGACGGCGAGCGCCAGGAAGACGCCCAGGGGGCTGAGCCCCGCCACCGTGGCCCCGATGGCGATCATGACGCCGAGGGCGATGATCCCCAGGAAGATGAGGGAGTTGACGAACTGCTGACCCGGATAGGTCACCGGGTTGCCCGTCACGGTGCCGTTCAGCTTGCCGAAGGCGACGAAGCTGCCCGAGAAGGTGACGGTGCCGATGAGCAGCGACAGCGCGATGACGGCGCCCGTGCTCACGTCGAGGGGAAGGCCGCCGTGCTGGATGCGGCTGTACTCGGCCGCGGCCACCAGGGCGCTGGCCCCGCCGCCGAAGCCGTTGAACGCGCCCACCAGCTCGGGCATGGCGGTCATCTTGACGGTGCGGGCCAGCACGGCACCGATCAACGCGCCGACGACGATCCCGAGCAGGATCCCCGTCCAGTTCAGGATCTGGTTGTCCACCAGGGTGGCCACGATGGCGATGAGCATGGCCAGGGCCGCCAGCCCGTTGCCACGGCGCGCCGTGGCCGGCGACTGCATGCGCTTGAGGCCCACCACGAAGAGAATGGCGGAGAGCAGGTAGGCCAGCTCGACGAGTACGGAGAGATCCATGGCTGCCTCCTACCCCTTCCTGAACATCTGGAGCATCCGGTCGGTCACCATGAAGCCGCCCACGACGTTGATGGTGGCCATGGCGATCCCGATCACTCCCAGGATCCACACGAGGGTCCCCATGCCCGCCTGGGCCGAGACCACCAGGGCGCCGATGATGGCGATCCCGCTGATGGCGTTGGCGCCGGACATGAGGGGCGTGTGGAGGGTGGGAGGCACCTTTCCGATGACCTCCCGACCGGCCAGGGTGGCCAGCACGAAGACGTAGAGTCCGATCAGCATCTCACCCATCGGGTCTCCTCTTTTCCTTATTCGTTCGGGGCGGAGCTCGCGGCGTCCTCGCCGGCTCCGGTCCCGGTGGTGGGCTTGGTGGCCGCGTCGACCTCGGCGCTCGGCGCCGCCGCGTCGGCCCCTCCGCCTCCCCCGAGCTTCTCGGCCGTCGCCTCGTGCACGACGGAGCCGTCGTGGGTCAGGCAGCTCGGCCCCACCACGTCGTTCTCCATGTCGACGTTCAGCTCGCCCTCGTCGACCATCTCCAGGAGGAAGGTGACGATGTTGCGGGCGTACATCTGCGTGGCGTGGACGGGGATCGCGGCCGGGAGGTTGTCGGGGCCCATGATCACCACCCCGTGGACCTCGACCGTCTCGCCGGGCTTCGAGCCGGCGCAGTTCCCGCCCGAGGCGGCCGCCAGGTCCACCACGACCGAGCCGCGCCGCATGGACTGGAGCATCTCGTCGGTGATGAGGAGCGGCGCCTCGCGCCCCGGGATCTGGGCGGTGGTCACGACCAGATCGGTGTCCGTGACGTGGGCCGCGATCAGCTCCAGCTCGCGCTGGTGCTGCTCTTCGCTCAGCTCCTTGGCGTATCCGCCCTCGCCCTCGGCCGTCACGTCGTGCTCGGTCTCGAGGAACTTCGCGCCCAGGCTCTCCACCTGCTCCTTTACGGCGGGACGCACGTCGAACGCCTCCACCTTGGCGCCGAGGCGCCGCGCGGTGGCGATGGCCTGCAGACCCGCCACCCCGGCTCCCAGGACCAGGACCTTGCCCGGCCGGATGGTGCCGGCGGCGGTCATGAACATGGGGAGCAGCTTGTGGAGGGCGTTCGCCCCCATGAGGACCGCCTTGTACCCGGCCACGGTGGCCTGGGACGACAGGGCGTCCATGCGCTGGGCCCGGGTCGTCCGGGGGATGAGCTCCATGGCGAAGGAGGTGATCTTCCGATCCCGCATCCGCTCCACCACGTCCAGGTTGGCGAAGGGCGAGAGGAAGGAGACCAGGACGGCGTCGACCGGCAGGTCGCCCACCTCCTCCGGGGTCGGAGCCTGGACCTTCAGGACCACGTCGGCCCCCGAAAGCACCGAGGAGGCGTCGCCCAGCGTGGCGCCCGCCTCCTCGTACTCGGCGTCGGCGTGATGGGAGCCCGTGCCGGCTCCCTTCTGCACGGCCACCTCCAGGCCGTGCTTGTCCACCAGCTCCCTGACGAGAGCCGGATTCAGCGCCACGCGACTCTCGCCGGGGCGCGTCTCCGCGAGGACGGCGACCTTCATGCGGCAGCCTCCACGTGTGCGTCGGGTTCGGTTCGTAGGTGATCGGAACCGGGACCCTCCCGATTCGACCCCCCGAAGGTACAGGCGACCTACGTCCGTCTCTGTCGGGGGTTCGCCCTGGGCCCGGGGGGGAGAATCCCCTACACACGGGTCCGGAGGCGCGCCCCAACGTACCCGGCCGGGGTCGCCGGCCGCAACGCCCGGTGCGCGATTCCGCGCGGGGTAGGCCGGGCCCCGCCCCGGAACCTTCGGCCACCGCGCCGTCTTGCGTCCTCCGGGAGGGCGTCTCCACGATGATCCGACGTCCTCGTCCCTCCCGCCGCCAGGAGCCCGGAATGGACCGGCCCGCCCCCGACCGTCGCTCACCGGATTCCGCGCCCAGCGGCCTCGATCGCAGGGCGTTCATGGGCTACTTCTCCGCCGCGGGGCTGGCGGGCACGCTCCTCGGTGATGGGAGCCGTCCACGCCGCGCTGGACGGGTGGACGTGTTCGTGACGCCCTCGTACGCTCCCGACCTCCTCCTCACGACGAACCTCACCGGACATCCCGTGGTGGTGCTCCCGGCGGGCTTCACGGACGAGGGATCGCCGGTAGGCGTCTCGTTCGTGGGGGGGCTTTGGAAGGAGGCCGAGGCGCTACGCGTGGCGAAGGCGTACCAGGACGCGACCGGCTTCCACGAGCGGCACTCCGCCGTGTTCGCGCCCGGAGCGTGAGCCCCGTGGCGACCTTCCGGGCCGGACCCCGGGCCGCCGCGGCGCTCGTGGCGGCGGCGCTCCTCGTCGTGCCCCTCGGCGCCCAGACCGCGCCGAGCGGGACGCCTCCCGGCGGGGATCCGGCGGCGGAGCCGTTCGGGGGCACGTTCCTCTTCCGGCCTTCCGAGAGCCCCACCATGGAGGACGTGGTCGACCGCGGTGTCTCGCTGGTGAAGAGCTGGTACAAGCGCCCCTTCGCCCGGGGACGCATCGCGGAGGTGAACCAGGCGTACGAGTGGATGCAGATCTTCCCCTCGTCGAACGCCGTGCGCGTGAGCACGCCGGCGTGGTCGCTGGACATTCCCCGGGACGGGTCGCTGGCCTGGGCGCGGGGGCCGGGAGACACCGTGGACGTCACCATGCGCTGGACCGGGGAGGCTTGGGTGCACCGCCTGGAGGCCGACGACGGGACGAGGGTCAACCGCTACGTGCTCGGGCCCGACGGAGCGCGGCTCACGCTCCACGTGACGATCACGAGCGACCAGCTCAGCGGCCCCCTCGAGTACGACCTCGTGTACCGGAGACGCTGAGGCCACGTCCCGGCCGTCGGCGCGCCGGCCTCACGGACGGATCTCGATCCCGTCCCGCCGCAGGAAATGGGCCGACATCCGCCCGGCGCCGAGCTCGCCCACGAGCTCGTCCACGAGGTCGTGCACCTCCCGCATGTGGGCCCTTCGGCCCGCCGTGAGCCCGGGCGAGTCGGGGGCGGCGGAGAACCAGAAGGTGAACGGGCGATCGTCCGACCGGCGCCTGCGGGCGAACGCCTCCACCACCTCGAGCTCGGGGTTGTCGTGCGCGCCGTTTCCGCAGAAGAGGTAGTGATCGGCGGTCACGGCGTCGACGAAGCGCTCCTCGACGTTCGCCGTCGCGCCGTGATGCTGCACCTTCAGGACGTCGACGTGGATGGCGCCGGCGTCGTCCAGGAGGCCGTGCTCCTCCAGCCCCGTGAGGATCTCCTCGCTCACCCCGTCCCCGGTGAGCAGGACCGTCGTGTCGCCCTCTTCCACGAAGAGCATGAGCGAGGCCAGGTTCGGCTCGGTGACGCTCTCGACCCCTTCGCCCAGCGACGTCGAGAGGAGGGGGCGGGCGACCACCGCCGACTCCAGCGTCCCGAGCCGGTCCTCTTCGTCCAGCATCTCCGCCTGCAGCTTCGCCAGGTGGGTCCGGTGGTCGTCCAACCAGTCCAGCCAGCTCGCCCTGAGCCGCTCGAGGTCGTCCCGGGAGGGTCCGAGCACGCGGAGGGTGACGGGTCCGATCTCGATGGGATCGGCGCCCGGATCCCGCAGCATGAGCTCGCCGGGGGGGCGATTGCGGGGGATGCCGAGCTGCCGGTCCGAGATCCGGCGCGAGAGCTCCATGGCCGACCGCTCGCCCGTCGCCAGGTCGTCGATGCGGCTCGCCAGGTCCCGGATCTCCGCCGACGCGGAGCTGGCGAGGATGTCCGCCGACGCGATCAGGGCGATCTGGACCCGGGGGGCCACGTCGTCGCCCACCAGCTCGAAGAGGGCGTTGTGCCAGATCTCCCGGATCGGCGGGGGCCGTCCGAAGGACGGAGGCCGCGGCTCCTCGCCACGGGACCGGCGGAAGTCGTGGACGCG
>JASFUL010000121.1:0-11803 GCA_050050315.1 Gemmatimonadota bacterium | reverse complement strand
CGGTCGGGACTACCGCAACGGCTGCATCTTCAACGAGCACTACTACCTCTGCTGCAACAACAAGTACTACGACCCCTGCCTCTCGACTTCGTACATCGTGCGCGACCAGAGCGTGAAGGCGCGGTTCCGGGGCAAGCTGAACATGATGGTGGGCACCAACCGCAAGCTCCTCTACACCGAGGACCGGAAGACGGGCTTCCTCTACATGCCGGACGAAACCGTGCCCGGCTTCCGGGGTGCGTGGGTCAAGTTCCCCCTGAACAAGCAGAGCATCCAGAAGGCCATGGGCAGCAAGTTCTTCAAGACCGAGATGGCCATCCGCGGGGGCACCACCCAGTTCGCCCAGTTCGTGAACACGCTCAACTGAGCGGGGCGGCACCCCACCGGCCCCCACCCGCCGAAGGACCCACGCCCACCCACTGACACGGCGCTCCCACGTTCTTCTTGACACGGGGAGCGTCCCGGGCCACTTTGTTCGATACGCGAACAAAGTTGGTGACGGGCATGTCCCAGGCCCTCGCCGGCCATCCCATGCGCACGTGTCAGGAGTGTTCCATGCGCCCGCTTCCCCAGCACCTCCTCTCCCCGCTGGTCCGTCGGGTCCTCCCGACGGTGGTGGCCCTCTCCCTGGCGACACCCGCCGTGCTGTCCGCACAGACGGCCGAAATCGAGGTCGTCTCCGACGCCTCCGGGCGTCGTCTCGTGGTGGACGGCGAGGACCTGATGGTCCGGGGCGTGAACTGGGACTACTTCCCCATCGGCACGACGACGACGTACGACTTCTGGTCCCAGCCCGACGAGTTCATCGAGCAGGCCCTGGAGCGGGAGATGTCGCTGCTCCAGGCGATGGGAGGCAACGCGATCCGGGTGTACGCGGGCATCCCTCCCCGCTGGGTGGCGCACATCTACGAGACGTACGGCATCTGGTCCATCGTGAACCATCCGGTCGGCCGGTACGGGGTCACGATCGACGGGACCTACGTCCCGATCACCGACTACTCGGATCCAGCGACCCGGCAGCTCCTGATCGACGAGGTCGCGGCCCTGGTGGAGGAGTTCGAGGGTACTCCCGGGCTCCTGATGTGGCTCCTGGGGAACGAGAACAACTACGGGCTCGAGTGGAGCTCGGCGGAGACCGAGGACCTCCCGGAGGGCGAGCAATACGCCGTGAAGGCCCGCTACCTGTACTCGCTGTTCGGAGAGGTCGTGCAGGCCATCAAGGAGCGCGACACGGCTCGGCCCGTCGCCATGGCCAACGGCGACCTGCAGTACCTGGACATCATCGCCGACGAAGTGGAGGGCCTCGACGTCTTCGGCACCAACGTGTACCGCGGGATCTCGTTCCGCGATCTCTTCGAGCGCGTGGAGGAGACCCTGGGGCTGCCGGTCATGCTCACCGAGTTCGGGGCCGACGCCTTCAACGCCCGGACCCTCCGGGAGGACCAGGCTACCCAGGCCCGCTACCTGATCGCCCAGTGGCAGGAGCTGTACGAGCAGTCGGCCGGCAAGGGGCTGGTGGGCAACTCCATCGGCGGCCTCACGTTCCAGTGGAGCGACGGGTGGTGGAAGTTCGGCCAGGAGGACCGCCTGGACATCCAGGACATCAACGCGTCCTGGGCCAACGACGCCTACCCCGAGGACTTCGTGCCCGGGGAGAACAACATGAACGAGGAGTGGTGGGGGATCACGGCCAAGGGCTCCACCGACGCCGGAGGGTTCTACAACCTCTACCCGCGGGCGGCCTTCTACGCGATCCAGGAAGCCTACGAGCTGGACCCGTACGCGCCCGGGACCGACCTCGAGACGATCCGCGACCACTTCGGGCAGATCAGCGCCATGGAGGCCGCCCTCCAGGCCCGGGGGGACCGAGCCGCCCTCCAGGCGGAGACGAACGGCCTCGCGCGCTTCGCGGGTCTGCGCATGGAGCTCGAGACCTACTCGACGGGGGGTGAGCGGATCCGGACCCCGGAGGACGCCCCGCAGTCGAGCACCCTCCGCCCGGCGTCCCAGGGCTTCGACACGAAGCAGACCTTCTACACGGACTTCGAGTCCAAGCCCGCCCCCAACCTGCGGGCGGGCCTGACCCTGAGCATCCTGGGCAACGTCCCGGAGAACGCCATCGACGAGCTCTTCTACGAAGCTCCCGGCCGGGCGCGGACCATCACGGCCGACGACGAGCGCTACACGGTCACGGACTTCCAGCGCCTCCGCGTCTACTCGGCCAGCGCCTCGTGGGACGAGCGCCTGTTCCGCCTCGACGCCTTCTACCGGTCGGGGCACTACCACTGGGGGTACGAGGGCGACTTCTTCAACCTCTACCGGGAAGCCAACTACGGGCCCAACATCGACATCTACAACGGGATCGCCCCCGTGGGCTTCGAGGTGATCGGGAAGCAGCGCATCGCGGGCCTCAACCTGGCGTTCGGCCCCGAGCTCTGGTGGGGCGCCAATCCAGCGTTCCTGGCGAAGTACACCACGGGGGTGGGCGACGTCCAGGTGACCGGCGTGGTCCAGGAGGACTTCGAGCGGAAGGCCGAGGTGGCGAGCTCGTTCGCCGTCCCGGTTCCGCCGGCCCGGAAGGTCAGCCTCCACGCGGCCACCACGGCGGGACCGTTCGGCGTCGACCTCGGCGGGATCTGGTCGGGGTCGAAGCGGGTGGGTGAGACCTTCCAGATCGTCGACGGGGGACCGGGCGACTACCGCGTCCTGCAGGACGAGGTGAAGGAGTCCGACGCCTTCGGCGCCAAGGCGAAGCTCACGTACACCCGCGGCCGCCTGAACTGGTACGCCATGGGCTCGGCCATGGGGATCGTGGCCGAGGGAGGGTACGACCAGACGCAGACCTTCGCGGGGTGGACCCTCAAGGACAACGGGAGCGGGAACCGCTGGCAGCTCCTGAGCGGCTTCGCCGTGAACATGGGGAACCTCCAGATCGCCCCCAACTTCATGTGGCAGAAGCCCATCGTGGGCCCGATCCCCGCCGACGTCCCCGCGCCGGGTCGCCCGCGCAACATCCTGGACGACCCCTTCTCGGTCCGGCTCAACCGGGAGACCACGGCGGCCGAGCTGCTCGTGACGTGGGACCCGACGCCGGCCACGTGGATGTACGACTGGGACAGCGACGTGCGGGAGGACGCCCCGCTGGCCCTCAGCGCGGGCGTCGTCTTCCGGCGGCACCACACGACGGCCGACGCGGCCATCGGCATCCTCGCCGACGGGCGCACCCCATTCGCCTTCCCGGGAGCCACGCCGGCCCGGGATCTGTGGGAGGTGAACGCCCGCATCGTGTCGAAGCGGCCGTCGGGCGTCAGCGTGATCGTGAACGGGTTCGTCGGGACAGGGGAGCCCAACGGCGCGGACACGCGGAAGATCACCCGGGGCGGCGCGGACTGGCGGATCGTTCGCGACGCGCTGAAGGTGGCCGGCCACGCCAAGTTCAACGACTGGGGCCCCTACGACTACCACCGGGACTTCAACCTCACGTTCCCGGTCCAGCTGATGGGCGACGTTTCCTGGGCCCTGGGATCCCCGCAGTGGCTCGACGTGCCCCACACCCGCGTCGGCATCCGGGGCACGTGGCGGACCCTCGACGAGTACTCGCCCCGGTACTGCCCCGGCCTCACCCCGGACGCCGGCGGAACGCCGACCTGCGACCCCACGGCCCCGGGCGAGAACGGCCGCGAGTGGGAGATCCGGACCTACCTCACCATCGGAATGTGACGCCGGTCGGCGTCAGGGATTCCAAGAGCTCCCGGCGGGCGAGCCGCGTCCACGCGACCGGCCCCTCCGCCGGGGCTCCATCCCCCTCGAGCCCATCCGCCAGCCCGTCCTCCCGCCCTCGTCCCTCCGCGCCATGACGTCCTCCCTCCCGCATCTCGCCCGCGGTACCGCGCCCGATCCGGTCGAGGACCGGGTGCGGCTCCTTCTCGGCGGCATGTCCCTGGAGGAGAAGGTCGGGCAGCTCCACCTGGTCAACGGGCGCGGCGGTCACGTGGACGACGAGCTGGCCGCGGCCGTGCGCGGGGGACGCGTGGGCGCCGTCCTCAACGAAGTGGACGTGGACACGGTCAACGAGCTCCAGCGCCTGGCCGTCGAGGAGAGCCGCCTGGGGATCCCGCTCCTGGTGGGCCGGGACGTGATCCACGGCTTCCGCACGGTCTTCCCCATCCCCCTGGGACAGGCCGCCACGTGGGACCCGGACCTGGTCTCGGCGGCGGCCCGGGTCGCCGCCCTGGAGGCCGCCCGGGCGGGGGTGAACTGGACGTTCGCCCCGATGGTCGACATCGGCCGGGACCCTCGCTGGGGACGGGTCGCCGAGACCCTGGGCGAGGACCCGTACCTCGCGGGCGTGCTGTCCGCGGCCATGGTCGACGGCTTCCAGGGCCCCGACCTGTCGGACGCGGGGAGCCTGGCGACCTGCGTCAAGCACTTCGCCGGGTACGGGGCGAGCGAGGCCGGCCGCGACTACAACACCACCAACATCCCGGAGCGGGAGCTCCGCGACGTCCACCTGCCGCCCTTCAAGGCGGCCCTGGAAGCCGGAAGTCCCTCCGTCATGGCCTCGTTCAGCGATCTGGACGGGATCCCGGCCAGCGCCAACGCCTTTCTGCTGACGCGGATCCTGCGAGAGGAGTGGGGCTTCACCGGCTTCGTCGTGAGCGACTGGGACGCGATCCCCCAGCTCGTCGTTCACGGCATCGCCGACGACCGGCGCGAGGCCGCGTCGAAGGCCGCCACCGCCGGAATCGACGTGGACATGGCCGGCCACGCCTACGCCCACCACCTCGCCGACCTCGTGCGGGAGGGAGCGGTGGACCCCGCACGGCTCGACGCCATGGTGGCGGCGGTCCTGCGGACGAAGGCGCGCCTCGGGCTCTTCGACGAGGCCCGGACGCGTCCGGAAGCGTTCCCCGCCTGGGGGCATCCTCGGCACCTCGACCTGGCCCGCGACGTGGCCCGCCGGAGCGTCGTCCTCCTGAAGAACGATGCGGGGGTCCTGCCGCTGGACGCGGCCCACGTCTCGAGCCTCGCCGTCATCGGCCCCCTCGCCGACGCGCCGGCGGAGCAGCTCGGAACCTGGGTGTTCGACGGAGACGCGGGCCTCGCCCGGACCCCTCTGGCCGCCCTGCGGGACGCCCTGAGTCCCGACGTCCACGTCCGCCACGTCCGGGCCCTCCCCAGCACGCGAAGCCACGACGAAGCCGGCTTCGACGAAGCCGCGGCGGCGGCCCGGGACGCCGAAGCGGCGATCCTGGTACTCGGCGAGGAGGCGATCCTGTCGGGCGAGGCCCACTGCCGCGCCGACATCCGGCTGCCCGGGGCCCAGGAGGCGCTGGTCCGGAGGGTCGCGCGCACCGGAACGCCGGTGATCGCGATCGTGATGGCGGGCCGCCCGCTGGCGCTCGATGGGGTCGTCGAGCACGTGGAATCCCTGCTCTTCGCCTGGCACCCGGGGACCATGGCCGGCCCGGCCCTGGCGGACCTGCTGCTCGGGGAGGCGAGCCCGTCGGGGAAGCTCCCCGTCACCCTCCCTCGGGTCCCGGGCCAGATCCCGGTCTACTACGCGCACAAGAACACGGGCCGTCCGCCTTCGGAGGAGTCCTTCGTCCACATCGACGACATCCCGCCCGGGGCCACCCAGCTCTCGGTGGGAAACACGTCCTTCCACCTCGACACGCACTACACGCCCCTGTATCCGTTCGGGCACGGCCTCTCGTACGGGGCCTTCGAGTACCGGGACTTCCGGGTGGAACCGCCCACCGTGCGCCTCGGGGAGGAGATCCGTTTCCGGGTGGACGTGACCAACGTGGGCCATCGGTCCGCCACCGAGGTCGTCCAGCTCTACGTGCGGGACCCCGTGGCCAGCGTCACCCGGCCCGTCCGCGAGCTGAAGGCGTTCCGCCGCGTGCCCCTCGACCCCGGAGAGACCGCCACCGTGCGATTCGTCCTGCATACGGACGACCTCGCGTTCCACGGGGCGGAGATGCGGAGGGCCGCCGAGCCCGGCGCGTTCCGGGCCTGGGTCGGCGGCAGCTCCGAAGCCGCGCTCGAGGCCCGGTTCCAGCTCACCGCTCCCGAGCACGAAGCCCGAGGCGAGCCGGCGGCGCATGGGCCCCCGGACGCCACCCGTCGCCCTACGACCACGCAGCCCGGAGGATGACCGTGGAGGACCCCTCACGGCGAGAGCGCACCCAGACGCTGCTCGCCCGCATGTCGCTGGACCAGAAGCTCGGGCAGATGACCCAGCCCGAGCGGATGCACATCACCCCCGACGAGGTCCGGTCCCACCACATCGGCTCGGTGCTGAGCGGCGGCGGCTCGTGGCCCGGCGAGAACCGGCCTGCCGACTGGGTGGCCATGAACGACGCCTACTGGGCCGCCTCCACGGAGGAGGACGAGGCACACCTGGGGATCCCGCTCCTCTACGGCGTGGACGCCGTCCACGGGCACAACAACGTCCGGGGCGCGACCCTCTTTCCGCACAACATCGGGCTGGGGTGCGCCGACGACCCCGACCTCCTGCGGCGGATCGCCCGCGCCACGGCCCGCGAGGTCCTGGCGACCGGCGTCGAGTGGACGTTCGCCCCCACCCTGGCCGTGGCCCGGGATCCTCACTGGGGCCGCACCTACGAGAGCTACTCGGAGTGCCCGGAGATCGTGGGACGCTACGCGGCGGCGTTCGTGGAGGGCCTGCAGGGAGACCTGGGCCGGGACGCCGTCGTGGCGTGCGCCAAGCACTGGGTGGGCGACGGGGGAACCACCGGCGGCGTCGACCAGGGCGAGACCACCCTGTCCGAGGACGAGCTGCGCCGCGTCCACGTCGAGCCGTACCGCGCCGCCGTGGGGGCGGGGGTCCTCACGGTCATGGCGTCGTACAACAGCTGGAACGGCCTCAAGTGTCACGCCAGTCGGTACCTCGTGACCGACCTCCTCAAGGGAGAGCTGGGCTTCCGGGGATTCGTCGTGTCCGACTGGGACGCCATCGACCAGCTGGCGGAGGACTACGGCCAGGCGATCGCGATGTCGGTGAACGCGGGCGTGGACATGTTCATGGTCCCGGCGCGGTGGAAGGAGTTCCTGCTCGAGCTGCGCGGGCAGATCGAGGCGGGGACCATCCCCCTCGCCCGCATCGACGACGCCGTGGCGCGCATCCTCGACGTGAAGGAGGCCTTCGGGCTCTTCGATCGCCCTCGCCCGGCGCTGCGCCCGCACTCCCGAACGCCTCGGCTCGGCTCACCGGCGCACCGCGAGGTCGCGCGCGAGGCGGTCCGGAGGTCGCTGGTGCTCCTCGAGGACGGGGGCGGAGCGCTACCGCTGAGGAAGGGAGCACGCATCCTGGTGGCCGGAAAGAACGCCCACGACCTGGGTCACCAGTGCGGCGGATTCTCGGTGGCGTGGCAGGGGACCTCCGGGAACGACGCCGTGGAGGGTGGCACCTCCATCTGGGAGGGCATCCGGGCGGCGGCGGCGAACGCCCGGCTCAGCGAGGACGGCTCCGCCGCCGGGGAAGAGACCTTCGACGTCGCCGTCGTGGTCATCGGCGAGCGTCCCTACGCCGAGGGGATGGGTGACGTGCGCCGGCGGGGCGGCGACGTCGCGCGGGGCTCGGACGCCGGAGGCGCACCGGATCCGGACGAGCGGGAGGGGACGCCGGGGCCGGGCCGCATGGAGCCGTACGGCCGGACCCTCGAGCACGCGCTCTCCCACCCGGAGGACCTCGCCGTACTGGAGCGCGTCGCCGCCACCGGAGTCCCGATCGTGACCGTCGTGGTGTCGGGCCGCCCCGTCGTGCTGGGCCGCGAACGTGAGCTCTCCTCCTGCCTGGTCGCGGCCTGGCTGCCCGGCTCGGAAGGGGGTGGCGTGGCCGACGTCCTGTTCGGCGACCACGACTTCACCGGGCGCCTCTCCGTCTCCTGGCCCCGGACGGACGACGGGACCGGCGAAGGATCGGACCCGCTCTACCCGTACGGCCACGGGCTCACCCTCCGGAGGTGACGCCCCCGGGGGTGGGCGCCCGTCGCGGCTCACCCCCCTGCCCGGACCCGGCCCTACGCCGCCCGGGGACGCGGCACGCCGCGGCGGCGCTCCAGCTCCTCCCGCACCTCGTGGGCCCGCTCCTCGGTGATCGAGTAGGACGCCACCGCCCAGATGGCCACCGCCGAGGCGACCGCGGGGATGAACGCGTCGAAGATGCGCATGAGGACGATGGCCGAGTCGGCCTGGTTCCCCTCCAGGGCCACGTCGAAGCCGGTGGCGTTCAGGAGGAAGCCCCCTCCCGCCAGCGCCACGGCCATCCCCAGCTTCACCACCCACCAGAAGATGGACCCGAACATCCCCTCCCGACGCTCGTGGGTCGTGAGCTCGTCCACGTCCACCACGTCGGCGATCATGGACGGCATGAGGGTGAAGAGGCCCCCGAGCCCGAACGCCATGAACGGCGCGGGCAGGATCACGAGGATCGGGATCTCGGGATTGTAGCAGAACCACTTGAGCACGTACCCCACGATCGAGATCCCCGTGGAGACGAAGAACGCCCAGCGCTTGCCGATCCGGGTGCCCAGCCAGGTGACCAGGACGATGACGACGAACGTCGACACGGCGCCCACGGTGCCGGCGTACCCCGCGTACTCGGCCCCCAGGGCCTGGTCCCCCCGGAAGACGTAGTAGATGATGACGTAGAACTGGAAGGACGAGATCAGGATGAAACCGTTGAAGACCAGGAAGGTGGCCGCGCACAGCTTGAGGAAGGGGCGGGACGAGAGGGTCTGCCCCAGGCCCCTCAGGAAGCCGACCAGATTCCGCTTGAGGCCGCCTCCGGCCTCGTGGGCGGCAACCTCGGCTTCGGCCACGTCCTTCAGGCGCTCCCGTAGAAGGATCGCGGGCAGGACTCCCAGCCCCGCGGCCGCCACGCCCACGGCGATGGCCAGGCCCCGTGCACCCTCGACCTGATCCGGAAACCAGTCCTCGTTCGTCATGATCCAGAGGAACCAGGGCGAGATCACGTAGGCGAGCTGCCCGATGAAGTTCTGGACGCCCATGAGCCGGGTCCGCTCGTGGTAGTCCGGGGTCAGCTCGTAGCCGAGGGCCACCCAGGGCGTGGCGAAGACGGTGTAGGCCCCGTAGAAGAAGATCGAGCCCGTGAGGAAGAACCAGAAGTAGAAGCTCTCGCTCCTGGACTCGGGGAGCTGCCACAGCAGCGCGTAGATGAGCCCCACCAGGAGCGCCCCGACGAAGATGTACGGACGCCGTCGGCCCCACTTCGACCGGGTGTGGTCGGAGATGTAGCCCATCAGGGGGTCGGTGATCGCGTCGCTCAGGCGCGGCAGCGCCCCGAGGAGGCCGACCAGGGCCGGATTCATGCCGAGGGCCAGGTTCAGGATGATGGTCATCCCGCCGATGGCCGCCGCCAGCAGGTTGTTGACGAACGCCCCCGCCCCGTAGACGAGCTTCTTGACGAAGGGGATCCGGTCCTCGGGCGCCGTGGTGTAGCGGTGCGCCGCCGGAGCGTTCGGATCCACACCGCCGTGCCAGGCGGAGACGACACGGCCCAGGAGCTCTCCGATTCGACTGGCCACGTTCAGGTGCGGGCCATGCCCGGGAAGAGGGAGGGGTCGTGGAGGGCGGCGTCGAGGACCTGCGTGGCGGCTCCCAGCGCGAAGGCCCGGGGGCCGAGCTCGCTGGCCCGGATCTCCGACGACGCCATGGAGCTGACGAGGGTCCGCCGCAGCGCGGCCTCCCGGAGCGGCACGAACAGCCGGTCCCCCACTCGCGTGAGGCTGCCGCCGAGGATGACCGCCCCGGGGTTCATGAGGTTCAGGACGCCCGCGATGGCGGTCCCCAGGTAGTCGGCGGCCTCGGCGACCACCTGGAGGGCCAGCGGGTCGTCCGCCAGGGCGGCGTCCTCCAGGGCCTCGAGGGTGACGGAGGACCCGGCGAGCGGGCTCTCGGGGTACTCCGCGAGAAGCGCCTCGGCCCGCGCCAGGAGGGCCGGCGTACCGGCGAACGTGGTGAGGCAACCCCGGTTTCCGCAGAGGCACGGAGGGCCCGTGGGGTCGATCCCGAGATGCCCGATCTCGCCCGCCACGCTGCTGAATCCGCGGTAGATCTCCCCCCGGATCATGTGTCCGGAGCCGATCCCCGTCCCCAGCTTGACGTACGTGAAGTCCCCGAGCCCCCGGGCCCCTCCCCACCAGTGCTCGGCGAGCGCCCCCAGGTTGGCGTCGTTGTCCACGAAGATCGGGACGCCGAACCGCTCCGTGAGCACGTGGAACCCGGTCCTGCCCTCCCACGCCGGCATCACGGTCGCAGGCAGCCGGGAGGGACGCGCCGGATCCACCGGGCTCGGGACGGCCACCCCGATGCCCACCAGGCGGTCGCGAATCCCGGGAGCGTCGCGGAGCGCCGCGTCGCAGAGGTCGAGGATCAGCCCACGGGTCCCCTCGGGATCCGCCCGCACCGGATGGTCGCGGCGGTGCCACGCCAGGACCTTCGCCCGAAGGTCGGTGAGGGCCACCGAGACGTGGGAGGCTCCCATGTCCACGCCCAGGATTCCGTGCGCGGAGTCCTGGAACTCGAGGAGCACCGGGCGACGCCCCCCGCGGCTGGGCCCGTCTCCGGCTTCGGCCACGAGCCCGGTCTCGAGCAGATCTCCCACGATCTCCGACGCGGTCGACCGGGAAAGGGACAGCCCGCGGGCGACCTCGGCTCGGGAAGCCTGCTCGTGGTGCCAGATGAACTCCAGCACCAGGTCGGTCAGGGGCCGGCCTTCGGCCTGATCCCTGCCGGCGGGGCCGGTCGCGGTCTTCGTACCCCTGGTCATCGATCCCCCTGGGTCCCCCGGTCGGAGGTCACTCGTGGAAGTACACGTTGTCGATCCAGACCGTGTCAGGGTCGCCGGAGATGATGAGCTGCGCCACCGCGCCCCGGGTCGTGAGCGCGGTGAACTCGCTCAGGGGGATGTCGAGGGTGACCCACGCGCCGGTGGCCAGGGCGGGGTCGGTGAGCGCCCCGAGCGTGACCTCGTGCTCCACGTCGTCGCCACCCCCGAACGCCCCGTCGGCGCCGAAGTCCACGAGCTTGACCCGGAACGCCGCCGGGTCGGCCGTGGGGTCGGGCGTCCAGATGTCCATGGAGAAGTGGGTCATCCCCGACGCGTCCACCGGCGCCGAGGTGGCCTCGATCCCGGCGAAGGTCAGCGCCGTGTACTTCTTGGTGGCGTTCCCGTCGATGGCCACGTCCTCCAGCTCCGCGTCGTCCCATACCGCCGACCAGGTGTCGACGAGCACGTCGTCGTAGGCGTCGCTGAAGAGCGAGATCACGGTGGCGGGATCCCGGGTCGGCGTCGGAGCCGGGCCGGCGGGCTCCGTCGGCGTCCCCGCTTCGCCGTCGTAGAAGTACACGTTGTCGACGTACACCGTGTTCGGATCGCCGGAGACGATGAGCTGGGCCACCGCGCCGCGGGTCGTGAGCCCGGTGAAGTCGCTCAACGGAATGTCCAGGGTGGCCCAGCTTCCCGTGGCCAGGGCCGGAGTCGTCGCGGCCGTCAGGGTGACCTCGTGCTCCACGTCGTCGCCACCCCCGAACGCCCCGTCGGCGCCGAAGTCCACGAGCTTGACCCGGAACGCCGCCGGGTCGGCCGTGGGGTCGGGCGTCCAGATGTCCATGGAGAAGTGGGTCATCCCCGACGCGTCCACCGGCGCCGAGGTGGCCTCGATCCCGGCGAAGGTCAGCGCCGTGTACTTCTTGGTGGCGTTCCCATCGATGGCCACGTCCTCCAGCTCCGCGTCGTCCCATACCGCCGACC
>JASFUL010000120.1:0-11856 GCA_050050315.1 Gemmatimonadota bacterium | reverse complement strand
TCCCTCCCCTACGTCCGGGGAAACGCCCCGGTTCCAGGTCCTGGGACTTGTGTGGAGGGCCGACCCGTCTCAGGGTGCGGATGTCTCCCTGAAATGGACCCCACCCGCTCGCGGTACTCTTCTTCGATGGGAACCCAGTTGACGCCCGGGCGGGTCTTCGACGGCTCGCGCCGCTGGTGGGCCGGCCTCCCGCCGACCCTCTCGCTGCCGGCGCTCGCCGTGGCCCTCGTCGGGCTGCTGGCGGTCGCCTCGGGCGGTGGCTCGGTCCTCGCGCCCTCCGGGGGTGGGGGCGCCGACCGGTTTGCGATCGTGGTGGTCGTCACCGTCGTGTTCGGCCTCGGGCTGCCCCTGGCGGCCGCCGTCACGCTCGCCATCCGGCGTGTCAGGCTCGCTCGCCGTGGGTCCGCACTCCCCTCGTCGGTGGCGCTTCGGCGTGCGGTGCCGATCACGGCGTTCACGCTCACGGTGGCGAGCATGCTCCTGATCTCCCGGGGAGGCCTGCCGCTGGCCCGCCGGGCCGCCCCGGCTCCCTTCGACCTCCCCGGCAATCCTCCGGGGACGCCGCTGGAGATCGACTGGTGGGACACACCCGTCCGGGCCGGCGAGGGCGAGCCGGAGCGGGAGGGTCCGAGCGCGGGCGAAACGAGCGACCGCGCCACCCTCCTGCTCCTCCTGGCGGTCCTGGGCACGGTGGGCGCGATCGCCATCGGCTTCGGGCTCCGGTATTCCCGGCGGTCGCGACCCCTACCCCTCACGATCGACCTGGCCCAGGACGAGGCCCGTGCGACGGCCCACGGCGCGGTCGTCGGCACGATCGACGCGATGCTCGCGGATCCGGATCCCAAGACCGCGATCATCGGTGCCTACGCTCGCCTCCTCGAGGGCCTCGCCGCCTCGGGCACGCCGCGGCGCCCGTACGAGGGGCCGATGGAGCACCTCCACCGGGTGTTGGCGACCCTCCGCGTCCGGCCGGCACCGCTGCGGCGGCTGATCGAGCTCTTCCAGGTGGCTCGCTTCTCGAGCCATCGACTGACGTCCAGGCACCGCGACCGGGCCCTGGAGGCGCTCCAGGCGGTGGCCGCCGATCTCACTGGGCCGACTGGCCCGCGGCCACCCGCCCGCTCCACTGCCGGAGCGGAATCGTGAGCGGCTTCGGGACGGGCGGTGCGCTGACGTCGTGGCGCCGCGTGGATGGCGGGCAGGATCACCACGACGAGCCGGCGGTCGGTCCGTTCGGGCTCGTCGTCACCGGAACGAGTCTCGCCTTCCTGGTTGCCGCCGTCGTCTGGCCGCAGGCGGCCGAGATGCTCCTCCGGATCCTCGTCGTGGCGGTCGCGTGTGGCTTCGTCTTGGCTCGGGCCCATCGGGCCGGACTCCCGGAACGCATGACGGACGAATCCTTCTCGCCCTTCCGGTCCCGCGCGGAAGGCCCGGGACCGAGAGCGGTGCCCCTCGTGGTCCGGGCCTTCGGGGAGGAGGTCCGGGCGGCCGACCACCCACGGGTCGCCCGGCGCACGGAGATCCCCTGGGTGGTGGCGCGGACCGTGGGTCGGGAGGTGTCCCGCCGCTTGGCCGAGCACCACGGGCTCCGGCTCGATCGGCGGGAGCACCACCCGCGCATCCGCGGGCTGCTGTCGGAGCCGACCTGGCATCTCGTCGCCCCGACCGCGTCCGAGGAAGAAGTGGATGCGGGAACGTCCTCGTACGGGTCCGTGCCGCTGAGCCGGCTCGAGCCCATCCTCGACGACCTGGAGAGACTGTGAACGCATCTCCCGAACCCGAAGCCGTCCTCGACGCGCCGTCCGTGGCCGTCGCCACCGAGGCCGTCCAACGACTCCTGGACGAGGTGGAGAGGGCCGTCATCGGGAAGCGCGACGTCCTGGAGCTCGTGCTCATGGGGCTCCTCGCCGACGGTCACGTGCTCCTGGACGACGTGCCCGGCGTGGCGAAGACCCTGATGGCCCGCTCGTTCGCGGCGGCCGCCGGGCTGGACTTCTCGCGGGTGCAGTTCACGCCGGACGTGCTCCCGGCGGACATCACCGGCGCCACGGTTCTCGACCTCGCCACCAATCGGCCGGTCTTCCGAGAGGGGCCGGTCTTCGCCCAGCTCATCCTCGCCGACGAGGTGAACCGGGCCCCGGCCAAGACGCAGGCGGCGCTGCTCGAGGCCATGCAGGAGCGTCAGGTCACGGCGGACGGGACCACGCATCGACTCCCCGTGCCCTTCCTCGTGATCGCCACGCAGAACCCGATCGAGTCGGAGGGAACGTATCCTCTGCCCGAGGCCCAGCTCGACCGCTTCATCCTGCGCACCGACGTCGGGTACCTCGAGATGGACGACGAGGTGGAGATGCTCTCCCGGCGAATGGCTCGGCGGCGGGACGAGGTGGAGCTGACCGCGGTGGTCTCGGCCGAGGAGTTCATGGCCATGCAGGCGAGCCTCGAGGAGGTGGAGGTCGATCCGGACCTGCGACGGTACGCGGTGGCGCTGGTCGACGCGACCCGCTCCAACGGCCAGCTCGAGGTGGGAGCGAGTCCACGGGGCTCGCTGGCGCTCCTGAAGCTCGCACGCGCGAGGGCGGTGCTCGAACGGCGGGACTTCGTGACCCCGGACGACATGCGGGCCGTGGCGGTGCCTGCCCTGGCACACCGGGTCGTGCTCAGGGCGGAGGCCTGGGCTCGGCAGGTCTCCTCCGAGGAGGTCGTGGCCGAGATCGTCGACTCGGTGCCGGCGCCGAGCTGGAAGTGACGTCCGCCGCGAGCACGACGACCCTGCACCCGGCCCGGGACGGGCGACTCGTCCCGTACGGGCTCCTCGCCATGGCGGGCCTCGGCGCCGCCCTGGCCTCGGGCCAGCCGGCGCTGGCGGCGCTGGCGGCCCCGTTCGTCCTGGCCCTGGCGCTCGGGCTCCGCCGCGCGGGGCCCGTCGAGGTCACGACGCACATCGTGCTCGACGCCGACCGCGTTCTGGAGGGCGACGTCGTCACCGGTCGTCTCGAGCTCGAGTGGGGTGACCCGCTCGACGCCCGCGTGATGCTCCACCGCCTGAAGGGCGTGGACATCCCATCGCCCGACGGCATGTCCCTGTCGCGGGCGTCCGTGCGCTCGCTGGAGCTGCCCCTCCGCCTGCACGCCGTCCGCTGGGGGCGCCACACGATCGGAGAGGTGTGGCTCCGCCTGGAGGCCCCCTTCGGGCTGCTTTCCTGGACGGGGAAAGTGATGGTCGGGCCGGTTGTCCGTGTGCTGCCGAGCGCCGAGCGACTGAAGCGGCTCCTCGACCCAGGGGAGTGCCGGGCCGTGTGGGGAATGCACCGCTCCCGACGCCTGGGCGACGGGCACGAGTTCGCGGAGCTTCGTCCCTACGTGCCCGGAGACCGGCTGAGGGACCTGAACTGGGCCGCGACGGCTCGGCTCCGCAAGCCGTTCGTCAACAAGCACCACCCGGATCTCGCCGGGGACGTCCTGATCGCCATCGACGCGTTCGACGACGGCTCGGAGGTCTCCACCGAGGCGCTGGCGAAGGCGGCCCGCGTCGCGTGGGCGCTCGCGTCCATCCACCTGCGTGGGAACGATCGGGTCGGTCTCGCGGGCCTCGGAGGGAGCACCCAGTGGCTGGCCCCGGCCGGCGGACGCCTGGCCCAGTATCAGCTCCTCGAGACCCTGCTCCGCATCGGAGGGGAGGCGGCGGACGGGGTGGCCATTCCGTCGGGCCATCACCGGCGCGCGGTCCCCTCTTCCGCCCTCGTGATCGCCCTCACACCGCTCCACGACCCCGCGGTCGTGGGGACGCTCGAGTCGTGGCGAGCACGCGGTCGGGCGGTGGCGGTCGTCGTGATCGACTCGAGCGCCCTCATGGACGAGCCCGGCTCGTCGAGCGAGGCCCTGGCACGGAGGCTGTGGCGTCTGGAGCTGGAGCGGCGCAAGCGGGAGTTGACGAGGGTCGGCATCCCGGTCGTGACCGCACCGGTGGACTCGGCCGTGACGCCGATGGTCTCGGCCCTGCGCCGGGCGCGCCGGGCGCCCGGCATCCGGAGGAGACGATGAAGGCGAGGACCGGCCACGTCCTGGGGGCCTCGTCCGTGGCCATCGTCGCGGTCGTGGGTCTCTCCGCGACCTCTCTGAGCACGGCCGACTCGAAGGTGTGGCTCTACTTCTGCGTCGCGCTCGCCGGGGCCACCGCCTTCCAGAGCGTCGCCTCGGAGCCGAGGGACCTCATGCCGGCGCTGCTGTTCAGCCTGCCGCCGGTGATGGCCCTCGCCGCCGAAGGGTCGCCGACGTGGCTCATCGGGCCCTTCGGGGTCCTGCTCCTGCTCGCCGCCGAGCTGAGCGCGCTGAGCTGGGAGTTCCAGGGGGAGGGGCCGCCCGCCCCGGTGACGATCCGACGTCTCGGGAGGATCGCGCCGCTCGTCGCCCTGGCGCTCGCGGCTTCGGTTACCGTCTACATCGCCTCCTGGGCCCCGGTCCTCCGGGGGACGCCCGCGTTCATGTTGGCGGCCGCCGCGCTGGCCGGGATCGGGTGGGTCGTGTTCGGACGGAGCGCGTAGCTATCCGAGCGGCGGACCGGCGGAGCCGCGGCGACCTCGGGGCTCTCCGGCCAGCCACCGCACGAGGTTCAGCACGAACCGGGGGTTGTCGCCCGCCATCGGGGCGTTCATCCCCATGGGCGCCCCGTCGCCGGTGCGTTGGGCGGTGAACATGGCCGCCTCGCCAAAGATCGCGACGCGACCCCGTCCGACGTCGACGACGGCCCCCTGGGACCATCCACCGACATCCACCGTGGGGGTCTCGGCCGAGAACTCCCAGGCGACATCGGGCACGAACGAGACGATGCCGTCTCGAAGCGTGAGCAGGGTCCGCGCATTCCCGGGCGCCCGGAACGCCTGCCCCGTGAAGGTCGTCACCGAGTCGACGGCCTCGTCCGGGCTCCACCCCGAAGTGATCGGGTGCTCGGCCAGCGACCCGTCGGAGCGCCGGAAGACGAAGGGCCCCGGGGACGCGGTGTCCATGGCGAAGCCGTTGTTCATCTCGAAGTCGAAGCGCGCCGCCAGCTCCTCGGCCGCACCAGGAAAGGGCATGTGGTCCGCGATGAGGAGGAGCGCGCCCCCCTCCTCCACCCACGCCTCGACGGCGTCCATCTCGCCCGTCGAGAACGCCGACGGCGTGGGCAGGCTCCATTCCTCCTCGTTGTCCGGGTGCAGGGCGTTGGCGATCACCAGGAGGTCGGCGTCGGCCAGCGTCTCAGCCGTGAAGTCCTCGCTCAGCCCGTCGACGACGAAGCCGTCGGCGCGGAGCAGCCGCGCGAAGGGCGCGAACCTCCCGGAGACCGTGTGGAAGTTCCCGTGGGCCTCGTCGACGAGCACCCGCGGCCCCTCCCCGGCCGGGAAGGCGGGGCGCGGAACCTCCCAGACGAACGCCGTGTCGCCGACCTGCTGTGCGGCCGCAGCCCGGGGCAGCGCCGCACCGAGGCACGCGATCAGCCCCGCCATCACCAACCCGGGCAGCGCGACCCCTCTCCGGCCGGACCGCATCAGCGAAGCCGCTCCCTGACCACGGCCAGCCCGTTCTGCACCCGGAAAATGCGCCTGCGGTCGGGTGGCTCCTCGCGGCGGCCCGTCTCGTCGTCCAGGGCTCCGCTGAGACGCTCGATCATGCTGCTGCTGCTCCTCCGCCCGACGAAAGGGTGCCTCCTCCAGCCCGCGGCTCAACATGGGACCGCTCGACGACGGCGGCCAGCGACTCGGCGTCGGCAGAGCGTCGTTCGGGAGCGACGTGAGCGGGGCGCGAATCCGCCCCGGGGCGGCGGGAGACGCGCCTTTCCGCTATGCATGGAGGCGGCGCCGGGTTCATGCCGCCTCCGGCGAGCCCTAGCGAGGACGCGGTCCCGCGGTGCGAGGTGTGGGACGCGCAGACCGTGGCCGCCCCATCGGTACGAAGCACGAGGTGAACTCCATGAAGCGACCGCCTGCTCGCCTGCCTCTGGCCGTGACCCTCCTGGCCTTCCTCCTGCCGTCCCTGGCTGCCGGAGGCGGTTCGGCCGCCGCCCAACAGCAGCCTGAGGCGCGCGCCGGCGGCCATCCCGCCATGGACGTGCCACCGCCCTCCGCGTCCGCGCGCCACGTCGTCACCCTGCAGACGGGCTGGCGCTTCGCCGAGGGCGACCACCCCGACGCCTCCCGCCCGGACTTCGACGACTCGGCCTGGGACAGCGTCTCCGTCCCCCACGACTGGGCCATCGACGGCCCCTTCATCGAGGGGGGCGACGGCAGCACGGCCAAGCTCCCGTGGCGCGGCCAGGGCTGGTACCGCAGGAGCCTGGACGTTCCCGCCGTGTGGGAGAGCCGCCGCATCTACCTGATCTTCGACGGCGTCATGGCCTTCCCCGAGGTCTTCGTCAACGGCGAGCTCGCCGGGAGGTGGGACTACGGCTACGCCTCCTTCTTCCTCGACGTCACCGAGCACGTAGACCCGGGCGGCGACAACCTGCTGGCCGTCCACGCCGACACCCGGTCCCACGACAGCCGCTGGTACCCCGGCGCCGGGCTCTACCGCAAGGTGCGCATGCTGTCCGTCGACCCGGTCCACGTGGGCGTGTGGGGCACGTACGTGACGACGCCGATCGTCCGGTCGCGCTCGGCCGAGGTGCGGGCGCGCACGACGGTCCGGAACGCCTCGGGCACGGGGTGGGACGTCACCGTCGAGCAGGTGGTCCTGAGCCCCGAGGGACGCCCGGTCGCCCGGGGCGAGATCGGGGGCACCGTGGAGGCGGGGCAGGACCGGGACCTGGAGGTCACCCTCCCCCTGATCGATCCCCGGCGCTGGGACGTGGACGACCCGGCGCTCTACACCCTCCGCACCACCGTGTCGGCTGGAGGCGAGGTGCGCGACGCCTACGACACGCCCTTCGGCGTGCGCACCATCCGCTTCGATCCCGACCACGGCTTCTGGCTGAACGAGCGGCGGCTGCAGCTCCAGGGGGTCAATCTCCACCACGGCCACGGACCCCTCGGTGCCGCGTTCTACCCGCGCGCCATGCGGCGCAAGCTCGAGATCATGAAGGAGATGGGCGCCAACGCCATCCGCACGAGCCACAACGTGGAGGCCCCCGAGGTGCTTGCGCTGGCCGACAGCATGGGGCTTCTGGTCTTCGACGAGGTCTTCGACAAGTACGACGCCAAGGCCGACATCACCGAGGGCACGGACTTTGGGGCGTTCGCCCGGCGCAACATCCGCAACTTCGTGGTGCGGGACCGGAACCACCCGTCGGTGTTCCTGTGGAGCGTGGGCAACGAGATCGGCGACGTGCAGTGGAACATCGACAACGGGCTCCAGCGGCTGCACACCATGGTCAGCTACGTGCGGCTGTACGATCCTACCCGCCCCGTGACGCTGGTGAACGACAACGTCGACAGCCCCGTGACCCGGCACTTCGACTACTACGACGTCCATGCCTGGAACTACGGCCGCCGCTGGCGCCTGGCCCGGCAGATGGAGCCGAACAAGGCGGTGGTGATCAGCGAGTCGGCCTCGACCCTGAGCACCCGCGGCTTCTACGAGCTGCCCCTGCCCGAGGCCCCCACGGACTTCACGAGGTCGCTCCAGGTCAGCTCCTACGACCTCCACGCGCCGTGGTGGGCCGAGGTCGCCGACGACGACTTCATGTGGCAGGACCAGGAGCCGTACATCGCCGGCGAGTTCGTGTGGACCGGGTTCGACTACCTCGGCGAACCGACCCCGTACGTGGGAGAGTCCATGCGCGAGATGGGCCTGGACCCGGACGACGCGTCCCGGAGCTCGTACTTCGGGATCGTGGACCTGGTGGGCATCCCCAAGGACCGCTTCTGGCTCTACCGGAGCCGGTGGCGCCCCGAGGTCCCGACGGTCCACCTCCTCCCCCACTGGAACTGGCCGGACCGGGTCGGGCGCACCGTGCCGGTCTTCGTCTACACGAACGGCGACTGCGCCGAGCTCTTCCTGAACGGCGCCTCCCGGGGCACCGTCTGCAAGGATCCCCGTTCCTCCGTCTCGGTCGAGCGCACCCGCCTCGTGTGGCCCGATGTCCCATACGAGCCCGGGGAGTTGCGGGCGGTGGCGTACGAAGAGGGAGAGCCCATCGGCGAGACCGTCGTGCGCACCGCAGGCGCCCCGGCCCGGCTCCGCCTGACGCCGGACCGGACCACCCTCACCGCCGACGGCATGGACCTCTCGTACGTGCTCGTCGAGGCCTTCGACGCCGACGGCAATCCCCACCCGCTGGCCGACGCTCGGGTGAGCCTGGAGGTCGAGGGACCGGCCCGCATCGCCGGCGTGGGTAACGGAAACCCCCAGTCCTTCGAGCCCTTCCAGGCCGACTACGTGGACCTCTTCAACGGCAAGGCCATGGTCATCCTCGGCACCCACCACGTGCCGGGGGCGGTGACGCTCCGGGCCACGGCCCGGGAGATGCGGGGCGACGCGACCGAGCTGACGATCGTGCGCTGAGGGCGGGCGTCAGCCCTCCCCGTCGTCCAGGACCACGTCGACCAGCGTCACCTCGCCGGGCGCCAGGCCCGGGTCCTCGACGAGCTCCAGCGCCGAGGCCCGGGCGGCCAGCGCCACGTCCTCCCGCACCCGCTCGAGGCGCCGGCGGTCGTCGGGGGCCGCGGCCAGCGCGAGCCGGGCGATGGGCGCCCCCAGGGACACCCGGACCTCCGTCTTGTGGCGGCGCACCGCCCCGATCGCCTCCACGGCGGCGGCGAAGCTCCCCGGGTCCTCCGGTGCCGCCACCGGAGCCAGCTCGCCGGTCGACGGCCACGGCGCCCGGTGGACGCTCGAGTGCCCCGTTCCCGCCGCCCCGCCCCACGACCAGATCTCCTCGGTGACGAAGGGCAGGAAGGGCGCGAACAGGCGGACGAACACCCCCAGGGCCAGCCGGAGCCCCGCGGCGGCCGAAGCGGCGCCCTCCGGGTCCGCGTCCTCCCTCCGCAGCCGGCCCTTCACCAGCTCCAGGTAGTTGTCGGTGAAACCGCTCCAGAAGAAGCGCTCGGTCTCCTGCAGGGCCCCGGCGTGGTCGAAGTCGTCCAGGGCCGCCGTCGTCCGCTCCACGGTCCCGGCGAGCGCCGCCAGGAACGCCCGGTCGAGCTCCCGGGTGATCGCATCCGCATCCCCCGGCGCGAACGCGCGCTCCTCCGCCCCACTCCCGGGTCCGTGGACGAAGCGCGCCGCGTGGAAGAGCTTGGTGGCCAGGCGCTTTCCCGCCTCGAGGACGGCCTGGTCGAACGCCGTGTCCACCCCCAGCCGGGCCCCGGCCGCCCAGTAGCGCACGGCGTCGGCCGAGTACCGGTCGATCCACGACTCCGGCGTGATCACGTTGCCCGCGCTCTTGGACATCTTCTTCCGGTCCGGGTCCCGCACCCAGCCGGACACGAGGACGTTCCGCCACGGAATCGTGGCCTCGTGGAGGAGCGACTGGGCGATCGTGTAGAAGGCCCACGTCCGGATGATCTCGTGGGACTGGGGACGCACGTCGAAGGGGTACAGCCGGGCGTGCCGTTCCGGCGCGTCGGGCCACCCGGAGGTGAGTTGGGGCGTGAGGGAGCTGGTCGCCCACGTGTCGAGCACGTCGGGGTCCCCTGTGAAGCCTCCCGGGCGCCCCCGCTGCTCGGACGCGTAGCCGGCCGGCACCTCGGCCATGGGGTCCACGGGGAGGTCGTCCGGGTCGGGGCGGATCGGGCGCTCGTACCGGGGGCGCCCGTCGTCGTCCAGGGGATACCACACCGGGATCGGCACGCCGAACCAGCGCTGACGGCTCACGCACCAGTCGAACTGGAGGTTCTCCGTCCACGTGGCGAAGCGCTCGCCGGCGAAGGGCGGGTGCCAGCGCACGCGCTCGCCCGCCCGGAGGAGCGCCGGGACCTGATCGAGGAGAGCCACGAACCACTGGCGGGTGGTGAGGAACTCCAGGGGCTCGTCGCCCTTCTCGTAGAACTTCACGGCATGCTCGAGGGGTTCGGGCTCACCCCGGAGAGCCGGCGGGCGACGGTCGGTGCCGGGGCGTCGGAGCTGTTCCACGATGGCCACCCGGGCCTCCGCCACCGTCCGCCCGTGGAGGCTGTCGTACGCCTCCGCGGCCCGGGACGGATCGAGGCTCGCCGGGGCCGCGGTGAAATCCACGGACGCCAGGCGCCCGTCGGGGCCCAGGATCTGCCGGAGGGGGAGGGCGTGCTCCCGCCACCACTCCACGTCGGTCGCGTCGCCGAAGGTGCACACCATCACGGCTCCGGTGCCCTTGTCCGGGTCCACCCGCTCGCTCGAGAGGATCGGCACCGGCACCCGGAAGAGGGGCGTGACCGCCGAACGACCGATCCACGGGCGGTGCCGGTCGTCGTCCGGGTGCACGGCCACCGCGACGCACGCAGGAAGCAGCTCCGGGCGGGTGGTCGCGACGATCAGCGTGCCCTCCTCCCGGGGCTCCGGACCCTCGCGCTCCGTCTCGGCGGCGCCGGCTTCGTGAGGCGCGATATCGAACGCGATGCGGTGCATGGCCCCCGGGACGGTGCGCTCCTCCACCTCGGCCTGCGCCACCGCCGTCTGGAAGCCGACGTCCCACATCATGGGCGCCTCGGCGCTGTACGCGTGGCCGGCCTCGAGGAGGCGGAGGAAGGCGTGCTGGGCCACGCGCCGGCTGCGCTCGTCGATGGTGGCGTACTCCTGGCGCCAGTCCACGGACAGGCCCAGGCGGGTCCAGAGGTGCTTGAAGGCCGCTTCGTCGACCGCCGTCACCCGGTGGCAGAGCTCGACGAACGCCCGGCGGGAGATGTCCCGGGGTGCCTCCCGCCCCGCCTGGCCGCCGCCCTTCGCCCGCCGCTCCAGCGAGACCTGGCCCTCGTAGCGCAGCGCCGGGTTGCACCGGACGCCGTAGAGGTTCTGGACCCGGCGCTCGGTGGGCAGGCCGTTGTCGTCCCAGCCCATGGGATAGAACACGTTCCGGCCGCGCATGCGCTGGTAGCGGGCGATGAAGTCGGTGTGGGCGTAGCTGAACGCGTGCCCGATATGGAGGCGCCCGGAGACGGTGGGCGGGGGCGTGTCGATGGAGAAGGTCGCCTCCCGGGGGGCGCTCGGATCGCAGCGGTGGAGGCCCCACGCCTCCCACGCCGCCGTCCAGCGCGCCTCGATGTCGGCCGCGTCGTAGCGTGCGGGAAGGGTGGACTCAGGGGTCGTCTTCTCGGCCATGGTCTTCGTCTCCAGCAATGAAAAAACGGGCCTTCTCTCGGTGGAGAAGGCCCGTTCGCGGTTCACCGCTCTCGGCACGCTCGCCCGGTCAGCCGCCTCCGGGATCGCGCACGCCCTCTCCGGTCCGTGCGGGGCGTACGACGCCCCGTACGACGCGGGATACGGAGAGGATGGAGGTGCGGGACATCGGAGTGTCTCCCTGGGCTATCGTCCGGAACGGCTCCGGTTCGCCCATAGTTAGCAAGGGGGCGTCGGGGGGGTCAAGGGTGGTGGCGACGGGTCGCGACTCCCGGTTCCCCTCGCCCCACCCGAGCACGACCCGCGTGACCGTTCCTGCCGGGCCGCGAGGAAGAAGACGCGCTCACGCGCCGAGCGCCGCCCGGGCCGCGGCGAGTCGGGCGATGGGGACGCGGAAGGGCGAGCAGCTCACGTAGTCGAGCCCTACCGTCTGCAGGAACCGGATGGAGGCGGGATCGCCGCCGTGCTCGCCGCACAGACCCACGACCAGGTCGGGGTTGGCTGCCCTTCCCTTCTCGGTGGCCAGGCGAACGAGCTGCCCCACGCCGTCGGGGTCCAGGACCGTGAACGGGTTCTCCGGCAGGATGCCCTCGTGCAGGTAGTCGTGGAGGAACTTGGCCTCGGCGTCGT
>JASFUL010000119.1:0-11884 GCA_050050315.1 Gemmatimonadota bacterium | reverse complement strand
CGGCCGCGACGATGAGCGCCCGGGTCCGGCTCTTGACCGCCTTCAGCCCGAAGAGGAAGTAGAGCCCCAGGCCGATGAGGCCGAGGAACGCGCCTCGTGATCCACTCTTGATCACGATCCGCAGGAACAACAGGAGTGCACCGCCAGCGGCCCATCGTACCCACCACGTCCTGCCTCGGAAGAGGAAGAAGAGGCCGAGGGGAATGGTGAAGATCAGCAGCGCGCCGAGATCGTTCGCGTCGTACATGACGATGTTGCCGAGGCGGCCACCCATTCCGACCGTGACGTTGAGTTCCACGTACAGGGAGTAAAGGAACGCCCCCACCACGATGGCAGCCACGAGCCTGCGGACGTCTCGGAAGTGGCGTATCGACGCGGCGACGATCCACATGAGGACGAACGTCTTGGCGAAGTCCTGGACGACGAACCAGAACGTTCGTCCCTTGCCCAGGCTGAATGGGCCCGACAGCAGGATGAAGAAGAACACCCAGGTAGCGGCCTTCAGCACCTTCGACCGGAGCTTCGTGATCTTCCGTCGCCCGCCCCCTTTCGCAATGTAGAGCCCGAATGCGGCGAGACTCACGACGGTCGGGAACTCGAGGGCCCGCAGGATCGGATAGAGATCCTGGATCCTCCAGATGTACGACAGGATCGCGCCGAAGAGCGCGATCGTCAGGAGGTCCCACGACGGGGCCGGGCCCACGGTGGGCTCGGGCGGGGGCGGCCTCCGCTGGACCGTCGAAGGCGCGGGCGCGTTCCGCGCCGCCGTCAGCGAGCTAGGCGCCACCACGGAGTCCCGCCGCCTTTCTCGCCTCACGCTTCACGACCCTGGCGTCCTCGTCGGCGTCGCCACGGCGCTCGACCGAACCCAGGGAGGCGATGTGGGGCTGGTCGTAGTGTCCTCGCAGGATGTGCGCCCGGATGATGAACAGGTCCCGCGCCATCCGGAGGGAGTCCAGCGCCAGGTTCACCCGGGACCCTGGCTGGTGCTCCCAGTTGACCGGGATCTCATCCACCTCGTACCCCCCCCTCCTCGCCATCAGGAGGACCTCGACGTCGAAGACGAAGCCGTCCATGCGGAGTCGGGAGAAGAGGTCGTGGGCCACGGCCGAACGGAAGAGCTTGAAGCCGCACTGGGTGTCCTCGAAGCCCTTGACCGTCAGGGTGGAGACGAGCAGGTGGAACGCCCGGCCGATGATCCGCCGGTAGAGCTTGGCCCGGACTTCGACCTCCTCGCCGCGGACGGCCCGTGATCCGATGGCCACGTCCGCCCCCCCGGCGATCGCCCGCTCGAGGCGTTGGAACTCCGGGAACGGCGTCGCCCCGTCGGCGTCGGCGAAGAGCACCAGGCGCCCGGCCGAGTTGACGACGCCGGTGCGGACCGCGTGACCTTTTCCCCGGTTCGCCGCGAGGCGGATCAGCCGCAGGGACGGCATCTCCGGCATGAGGGAACGCACGAGCTCGCTGGTGCCGTCGCGACTCCCGTCGTCCACGACGATGATCTCGAACGTACGGCCCGTGGAGGCGAAGTAGTCCGCCGCGTCCCGGAGCGTGGGACCCAGGCGGTTCTCCTCGTTGTAGGCCGGAATGACGATCGACACGTCCATGGGCTTCACCGGATGGTGCGTTTCGGATTGAGTTTCCATGTGAAGCGCAACTCCGGTGCCATGCCGACCGGACCTCTCCAGGGGCGGGGATCCCGCCCGACACGCGGGATCCCCGCCAGCCCCGCCCTCCGTAGCGTCGTGAACGCGTTGCGGCGGTGCCACATCCTGTGGTGGTCCCTGCGTAGGGTCAATTTAACCCGCCGGCGTCCGCGCCGCACCGATAGAGGGCCACCCGGTACACACGGTAGTCGAAGCGCGGCCGCTCGAAGGTCTCGACGAGGGAGCAGTGGTCGTCCAGCCATTCGGCCACGGCGCCCGACCAGTCCTCCACGATTCCGTATCGACGCACGGGCAGCGCGGCCCAGAACCGACCCTCCGCCGCCAGCACCGTGTCGAGGGCCGCCGGGTCCATCCGGAACTCCGCCCCGCGCAGGTCGGGCGCGTAGTGCCGCTGGAAGATGATGGGGGTCGAGAGCAGCAACGCTCCCGGCTCGCTCTCCCGCTCGAACCGGGCGAACGCGGGCCTGAAGTCGAATCGGTTCCCGTCCGAGAGATGGGAGACGGTGGAGGGAGCCATCCCAGCCAGGACGACGAGTCCGACCGCCGCGAGGGCCACGTTCCGGTTCCGTTCGAGCCGTTCGACGGCCAGCTGCACGAGTCCGCCCGCGCTGACGAACACGAGGGGAAGCATGGCCGCCGCATAATCCGCATACACGTCCGTGACCTGGGCCGCCGCGGCGAGCAGCACCAGCGTGGACGCCATCCCCGCCAGGCTCATCCACCCCCAGCGTCTCGCGTCGTCGGTCCTGCCGCCCAACCACCCCAGCAGCGCGCCCAGCCCTCCCATGGTGAGGACCGCGGGGGTGAGCCACTGGGCGATCGCGGGGAGCAGCCGGAGGTTCGCGATGAGGCCCCGGCCTTCGAAGTTCCGCACCGCCGACTCGTTGCCGGTGGCCGAGAGCGCCGCGTACGCCGCCAGCACGAACACGAGCATGGGTGCCCACAGTCCCAGCAGCTCGGGCCGCGAAGGCAACCGGACGGTCCACCTTCCCCCTTCCCTACCGAAATGGAGGGCCACCAGCGCTCCCACGAAGGGGAACGCGAGCGTGAGGTGGCTGGCGATCCCCAGCGCCAGCACCACGAAGACCCCCAGGTAGGCCGGGACCCGGTCGTGACGCCGAGCCCGGAGCAGGAGCCAGAACCCGGAGACGGCCAGCAAGTACACGAGGGACCAGTACCGGGCCATGCCCGAGATGTGGAGGTGCCAGCCCGAGAAGGTGACGAGCAGGGCCGTCACGACCGCCGCGCTCCGTCCGAAGACCCTGGCGGCCACCCATACCGTGAGGGCGACGCCCGCGAGCCCGAAGAGGAGCGGGAGGAGCCGCATCGAGACGTGAGTGACGGGTGCCACCTCCAGGATGGGGTGCTGGAGGAGGTAGTAGAGGGGCCGGGCCTCGATGCCCGGTAGAAGGGGCGAGTCGAAGAGCTCCCTCGCTTCGATGACCGAGTAGAGTTCGTCCTGCTCGAACGGCACCCGGACGATCTCGAACAGCCTCAGCGCGGCGGCCACGACGACGGTGGTGGCCACGAGCCAGCCGACGGACCCGCTTCGCTCGTCTTCCACGGTCATCGGCCCCGTGTAGTGGAGATGTCCCTCAGGTCCAGCTCGACTGGACATCGCTCTCGACCTTCGAGATGACCCAGCGGAACTTGCCCGAGGGCTCCCGGGGGATCGCCTCCACGACCTCGACCTCGAGGTCGATCCCCTCCCCCACGCGCTCCCGGATGCCGGCCAGGAGCCGCTCCTCGTGCTCCTCGCCGAAGCTGGCGGACGGAACCAGCTTGATCCGGATCCGGTCGGGGGCCTCCTGGATGATCTGGGATTCCACGAGCTGGTCGAACGGCTTGAAGGGATGGGTCAGCACGGAGGGCGAGATCCACCGCCCGTCGGGGGTCACCACGATGTCCTCAGCCTTGGTGGTCACGCTCCGGATGCGCCGGAAGGTGCGGCCGCAGGCGCACGGCTCGGGCACGATCGCGGAGAGGTCGCTCGTCCGGTACCGGATCATGGGCATGTAGGTGTTGTGGAGGCTGGTGCCCGTGAGGTATCCCACCTCGCCGTCGGGGACGGGCTCGCCGTGCTCGTCGACGACCTCGGTGATGCCGTAGTCCTCGGCGAGGTGCTTCCCTTCGTGTTCCTCGCACTCCATGGCGAAGATCACGCGCTCGGCCTGCCCGTAGAAGTCGAAGAGCGGGGATTCGAAGGTCTCCTCGATCGTCTCGCGCTGGACCGGGTGGAGCGTCTCGGACGAGCTGAACACCGCCTCCACCGGGAGGGTCCTTCCCGATCGGACCAGGTGGCGCGCCAGGATGTAGAGCGTCGAAGGGTACCCCTCGAGGTACCGGAGTCCACGCCGCTCGACCTCCCCCACGTACCGTTCGAGGTTCGCGGGCGTCATGTGGAAGCTCGAGAACCACACCTGCTTCTGGACGTAGTTCACCTGCCAGAACGGAGGGCGAGCCCGGCCGGTGGGGACCACCACACGGCCGAGGAACAGTCCGATCCAGTCCCACGGGGCCTTCCCCGCCCACAGCTTCTGGCGCGCGTCCGCGGCGTTGTTCACCACGCACGCCCGACGGTCGTACCAGAGAGAGAGCGGTGAGCCCGTCGTTCCGCTCGTGTGGCCGTGGAGCGCCCCGGGCGGGGCCGTGGGCGACGTGAGCAGCGCTTCGCCCTCGGCTCGGACCCGCTCCTTGGTCAGGATCGGCAGCCCCCGGAGATCGGCCAGGGTCCGCACGTCGCTCGGACGCAGGCCCGCGTGGTCCATCGCCTCCCGGTACCACGGGCTCCCCTCGTAGGCCTGCCCCAGGATCGTTCGGAGACGTTTCAGCTGAAACGCCTCGATCCGCTCCCGGGACCAGCGGTCGCGCGTCCGCATGTCCTCGAGGGCCGACCGGAAGCGAGCCCCGTAGCGATGACGCTCGACGCGGAGCGCTTCCACGTTCATGAAGAGGCGCTGCAGCCAGTACGGGGACCTGAGGTACACCTGGTCGAGCAGGCCTGCCATGGCGCTCCGTTCACCGGGTCGGGAGGAGGTGCTTCCTTCATGCACGAAGGGGCCTGCCTCGTTGGGAGGCAGACCCCTCCATGTTGTCTGCGCTACGGTCTCTTCAGCAAGCTCTGACGAACGGAGCTACGCCTCGAGATCGTCCTGCTCCCGGCGGCGACGGGCGAACCCGACCCCACCCAGCCCCAGAAGGCCGGTGCCGAGAAGGATCAGGGTTCCGGGCTCGGGCGTGACGCTGACCCCCGACACCTCGAAGAGGAGGTCGTTGTAGTCCATGTCACCACCGCCCTCGATGTCCTCCCAGCCGCCCTTCACCTGCCAGACGCCCCCCGACCCTTCGAAGACGGCCAGGTGGTACGCACCGTCCCGGTTCCGAGAATCCGGCCCCGAGAAGTAGGTGAAGTCGTCGGCGTCCTGGACGTCCCAGGCGCCGTCGGTGCGGATGTCGTCCGGTCCTTCGCCGCCGGCGGGCTCGTTCTGCACGAACAAGCCGAAGAGAACCCTGTCGCCGTACGCGAAGTTGTACGGGGTGACCCCTCCGTCCTCGGAGAGCATCACGACGTCTCCGATGGCGGCGGCGGTCGCGCCCCCGTAGTTCTTGTTGTAGAACAGGGACTGGACGAATCCCGAGTTGCCGTAGTCCACGACGTCGCCGTTGTAGTTCACGGCGTCGTACCCGTCACGGAACCACTGCATCACGTTGAAGTAGGCAGCCTCGCTCCCGAGGAACTGGACCGAAACCTCGCCGCCCTGGGCGACGAACTCGGCGCCCACGATGCCTACCTGCGCCTGTGCCGACGCCGTTGGGAGCAGCGCTAGACCCGCGGCCAGGGCGAGGCCCCGACCAATTCCAGCTCGTACCCTCATTCAACTCTCCTGCGTGAACATGAATAGGCCCTGACTCTGCGGGTCGAACCTGTACATTCTATGTCCTCTCCTGGGTCATCACCAGAGCCCAGGCTCGACCGGTGGCGGTGCCGGGGGTCCATCCAGCTCCACCGACGCCCGGAGCTGCAGTTGGTCTCCGGGCCGTGATCTCGAATCTCGAACGCTCGACGTTCGTTGTTGAGCAGCGTCCTCCTTCGGTCTACTGCGGGAGCGCCCGCTCGACCGACGGAATGAGCGTAGCGGCGAAGCTCCGTGCCTTCTGAAAGGCGTCCTCCTCCGTGTCCGTCACCGGAACGACCACCCGGACCAGGGCTTCGTCGCTCCGTCTCTTGATGGCGGCGTCCCGGAGGAGGTCCAGCTTCACCATGTATTCGTCGTGCGCGACCCTCCCCCTCCCCTGGTACCAGTAGAGGACGAGGGCCCGTTCTGCTTCCCTCTGGAGGATGTAGCGGTTGACCTCGTACTCGCCCCCTCCCGGGACCGACACGGTCGCGGTCGTGGACTGGAGGGGCTCCCACCCCGAGCCGGGAAGGCAGTTCTTCGGCGAGTGGATGGTCTTGCCCTGGGTCTGCGACTCGTAGTAGCCCACGTAGACCGTCGCCCAGCTCGCTTCGTCTCCGTCCAGCTCGTAGCTGCGAAGCAGGTAGTCGGAGAAGCCCGCGACCTGGGCCTCCGCCTCCGACACCTCGATGGGCTCGAACCCGTGCCCGTCGATCACCGCGGGGACCACCTCGTCGAGCGGTCGCTCGAGGGGGAGGGCCCTCTGCGGAGCGACCCCGTGGACCAGGGCGGCTCCCACGCCGAGGACGGCGGCCGGCGCCCAGCGGAGGAGGCCGATCATGCCGCCGCCTCCACGAGCGCGTCCTCTCTCGGCTCACGCGGCCCCCGGGGCTGCTTCCACCGCTTCCGCACGGCCTTCTCCAGCCCGACGCCGATCCACGTCAACGCCGCGAGGATCGTGAGGGCGACCAGGAAGAGGATCCACCCCTCGGTGTAGTGCATGAATCCCTCACCCACCGACGGGTCGACGAAGTAGACCAGGAACCCGGTCAGGAAGACCCGGAACCCGTTGATGACCATGGCCACCGGAATCGTCAGCGCCAGGAGCAGGGCCCGGCTCACCGGGTGGGAGAGCCACAGCCCCCCCATCAGCAGCCCGAGGGACAGGAGCGCCGTCAGCGATCGCAGGCCGCTGCACGCCTCGGTCACGAAGAGCTGCTGACCGGGGATGTGGATGACGTTCCCGGCCAGCATGACCGGGACGTCGCGCCACATCAGGAGGTCGGCTCCCATCTGCGACGCCTGGAGCTGGAGCGGGAACGCGATCGTCGACAGGATCACCGAGGGCAGCGGGACCGAGAGCACCAGGAGACCCGCCGGCAGCCACCAGCGGAAGAGCTGCTTGAAGCCCCAGAGGAACACCACCCCTCCAGCCACGGCCATGAGGAGCGACATCCTCATGGTGAAGAGCTCGGCCGCCAGCCCGGACACGTATCGGAGCAGCACCGCCCCGACCAGGATCCCCAGACCGGCCCAGGCCCGGGGATGGGGGTCCGGTCGGATGCCGCTCTTCCACGCCAGCCAGAGGGCCAACGGGCCGAGCAGGAGTCCGTGGGAGGCTTCGGGATCGCTCCACCAGTCTCGCAGCAGGGTGGTGATGGGTGTCTGGAACACGACCAGAAAGGCCAGCCCCGCAAGGATCGCGGGGGCCAGCCGCTTGAGCTCCTGGCCCTTCAGGGAACGGACGTCGATCATCCGGCGCCTACTGCGACCCTTGCTTGAACAGCATGACCGTGGGAGTCCGGGCCATGATCGCCAGGTCCTCCATCGGGCTCCGTCGCTTCAAGTACTCCAGGTCGTAGTGCAGCTTGCGCTGTACGTCCTCCAGGGACTGGTCGTACCGGTGGTTCACCTGGGCCCAGCCGGTGATGCCGGGCAGAACGGACTGCCGATACCGGTAGCGGCCGATGTTGTTCTGGAGCTCCTTGAAGATCGCCGGCTGCTCGGGGCGCGGGCCGACGATGTTCATGTCGCCCTTCAGCACGTTGAAGAGCTGCGGGAGCTCGTCCAGGCGGTAGGCCCGGAGGAACCGCCCCACCGGCGTGATGCGCGGATCGTCCTTGCTCGCCCACCGCTGCCTGCGGTCGGAGTCGTTCACGTACATCGTGCGGAACTTGTAGATCTGGAAGAGCTTGCCGCCGTGGTCCTGCTTGCGTCGCTCGCCCTCCGGCACCGACGGTGGGGGGCGGGTGCTCCGGCGGCGACGGTCGATGCCCACGCGCTCCTGCCGGAAGATGATCGGACCGGACGAGCTCACCCTCACGGCCACGGCGACCACCACCATGACCGGCAGGGAGAGGAGGAGGAGGACGGTGGCGACCAGGACGTTCAGGACGCGTCGGGACATGTCACGGACGCGGTTGTCCTCTCGCTCACGCTCCCGGGAGCTGCTCGTCCGCGCGATGGGATACACCATCATGGCCGACGCGGCGGCACCGGGGTTCGTGGAATGCACCGCCTCGATATCCACACCCGGGTGGAGTAGGGAGTCGGCGGGAGAGGGATCCATGTACGTGAGCTCCGGTGGTCCCGGGGTTCCAGTGATGGGGGGCTGCGCACGATGTCCGATCGGCGTTCAAGACGACGCAAGGGTCGTTCGCAATTGGGCCGCGCCGGTCACACCCTGCCAAAGTCCATGTGTTTCAACACCTTCCCGATCTGCGTCTCGACCCTGTAACGCCGCGATGTGGTGCTTCCGCACTACGACCGTTGTATCTCTGCCACATCGCACCGACGCCCGACCCCCTGTCAAGTTGCGCGGATGTGGCCTGCTCCGCCAGTTTCACCAACTTCTTCCTTTCCGGGCCACCAGTCCCTATCCTCAGGCACAGGCTCGCCCGAAGGGAGGAGGATGGCATGGACGACGAGACGGAGAGCGGGGCGCTCGGAGCGGGGCCGATCGTTCTCCTGGCCGACGACGACCGCCAGTTTCTCAAGACGTTCAGCGGAGGGCTGGAACGTTTCGGCTTCCGGGTGGTGCCGGCGGCATCGGTCGACGAGGCCCTGGCCAGGGCCTCCGAGTTCCCGCGTCCAGACATCCTCGTGGCCGACATCGAGCTGGGAGACGGATGGGGCGCGACGCTTGCACTGGATGTACAGCGTCTCGACCCACGGATCAAGGTGATGTATATCTCCGGTCATGCCGGCGGAGACCCGATCCTGCGGCAAGGGATCGAGGAGCACATGGTCTTTCTGGACAAGCCCTTCACGGTGCCGCAGCTTGTGGAGGCGATCGGGCGGGCCCTCGGGTCCGAACGAACACCGGAGGCGCCGGCGGAAGAGGAGGAAGAAGCGTCGGACTGACCGTCGAGGCGGGCTTGCCTCGGAGCACAGAAGTTGCAGCTTGGCTGGCGTTCGGACCATCCCCCTGCACCCCGAGACCATGACCTGGACGCGTTCGCCCTTCACGCCCCTGGTCCTCCTGATCGAGGATCAGGAGTGGACCGCCAGATCCTTCGAGAGCATCCTGTCGCCCCACGGTTGCGGGGTCTTCAAGGCGTACACGGGCCGGCAGGGACTCGAAGTGGTCCAGCGCCTGATCCCGGATCTGATCCTGGTCGATCGACGCCTCCCCGACATGACGGGAATCCAGGTGTTGAGCCAGCTCCGGAAAGTCGACACGGTTCGCACGTCGACTCCCAGGGTGCTGATCTCGACCTCGCCCGTGACGTCCGCCGAGCGCATGACCGCCCTCGAGGAGGGGGCGTGGGACATCCTGGTTCCACCCTTCGACTCCGCCGAGCTGATCCTGCGGTTCGACACCTGGATCGCCGCCAAGCGGGATGCCGACAAGGCTCGGGACGAAGGTCTCGTCGATCCCCTCACGGGGTTGTACAACTTCAACGGTCTGTTGCGTCGAATCGACGAGTTGGTGTCCGACGCGTCCCGTAGTCACAGGGCGCTCTCGGTCGTGGCCTTCGGTGCTCCCCACGTCGCCGACGAGGCGACCAGCGAGGAGGCCGACGAGGACGAGGACCGCGAGGGGGTCGCGCGAAATCTGGGCAAGGCCCTGGGTCACGCGGCGAGGCTGTCGGACGCGATCGCGCGTATCGGGCGGGACGAGTTCGTGATCGTCGCACCCGGCACGGACCTCAAGGGTGCGGAGACGCTGGCCCGGCGGATCCTCGAGGTCACGGGCGCGGAAGCCATGCCCCTGCGGGCGGGGATCTACTCGGCGCCCCAGGCCAAGAGCGAGCCGGGGATCTCCCTGGACCTCATCAACCGGGCGACCACGGCCCTCCGCCGAGCCCAGGCCCGGGCCGAGGGCCCTCCGGTGTTCACCGAGGAGATGCTGAACTGAATCGGGCGGGTCATTCCCGCCCGTCCGGACGGAGAAGGCCACCCCGCCGATCGGCGGGGTGGCCTTTCTCTCGGGGGCGCCGCGCCGCCCGTCTCTTGGGGGCGTCCGGCGGAACGGCACCGTCCGTGCTGGACAGGGGCTCGACCCCTCGACCGAGGGGGAGCGGGAACAGGCCGACACCGGTGCGCCTTGCCCCCGCTCCCCCCAGCACATACACCTCATGCTCTCGTCGCCTCCCCCCCGCAGACCCTCCCTGGACCCGGGAGACCTCCGCTATGCGACGGTGCTGAACCGGAGCGCCCCGCCGCCGCGGCCGCCGGGCGCCCGCGACGTCCATCCGCCACCCCGGAAGATCGGAACGCCGGCGAGGGTCGCGTTCCTCGTGGCCGTCCTCGCCGGCCTGTTCGGCCGGCTCTACGGCCTGGGCGGCCGACCCCTGGCCGTGGACGAGTACTACTTCCTCTCGAGCATCCAGGCGATCCTCCAGCACGGCCTGCCCCTGCTTCCGGGCGGCGGCTATTACACTCGCGGTGTGTTGCTCCAGTACATCACCGCTCCCTTCGTCATGGTGCTGGACGACCCGGAGCTGGCGCTCCGGCTTCCCGCCGTTCTCTTCGGCCTGGGTACCGTCCTGGTCGCCTGGTTCTACGGACGCAGGGTGATGGGTCCCGGTCCGGCGCTCCTCCTGTGCGGGCTCCTGCTCGTCTCGTCGTGGGAGATCGAGTTCTCCCGGTTCGGGCGCATGTACGCCGGCTTCCAGTTCTTCGCCCTGGCCTTCGTGGCCTCCCTCCATGCGGCGCTCGAGGAGGCGCGAGGCTGGCGTCTGGTGGCGCCGCCCCTGCTGCTCGCCGGGGCGCTGCTGAGCCACGAGCTCGCCATCTTCATGGTCCCCCTGGTCTTCCTCCCGCTGGTGGTGCCGGGCTGGAAGCGCTTCCCGCGTCGGGGCTCCGCCTGGCTCTACGGACTGCTGAGCCTGGCCGTGACGGTGCCGGGCATCTGGTTCTGGCGGACCGACTTCCGCCACTGGGGCGTGCGCGCACGATTCCCCGACGGGTATCTGCCCACGGGGGGAGGTTCCGCGCTGACGCTCCCGTCCTACCCGTTCTGGAGCGTCGCGGACGATCCCCTGCTCGACCTCGTCACGGCGCTGGCCGTCATCCTCCTGGCGGGTGCGCTGGCTGCCGTGGTCGGGCGGAGCCGGGGACGGAGCGCGGGGCTCTGGGCGGTCGCGGGGGCGCTCCTGGCGTCGGCCATCCTGCACCAGCTGGCGGTGACGTCGGTGTGCCTGCTGCTTCTCGTCGGCTGGTTCGGGTACTTCCGCGGTCGGGAACGGGACGGCTTCGTCACCGTGGCCACCCTGGCCGGCGTGCTCGCCGCCGGGGCGTGGGCGGTGTGGACCGGGTGGCTCACCTTCGTCGTCGGCGACCGTGGGTGGATCGCCGAGATCGGCGCGGGGAGCTTCCGCAGCGCGTTCTTCAAGACGTTCGCGTGGCCGGACCCCTACCCCGTCTTCTTCGAGTCCTGGAGAGCCGACCTGCCCCTTCTCGGCACCGTCATCCTCGCGGCCATCGTCGTCCAGGTCGTCACCAAGCTTCGCCGCCCCCCGGTCGAGCTCGCGTCCAACCCGGGGTGGGTGCTCGTCTACTTCTTCCTGGCCCTGGGCGTCACCGACCCGTTCTTCAGCACGACCCGGTACACGCACTTCCTGTACCCGATCGGGCTGACCGTGCTGGTCCTGTCGAGCGTCGAGATGGCCCGCCTGGCCGCCTCGAGGTGGAGGCTGGGCCGACGGCTGGGCCCGGGGACCGTCGCGACGGGCGTCGTGGCCCTGATCTTCGCGGCGAGCGCCGACTTCAATCCCGCCCACATCGCACGCGTGGGGACGCCGGACGTGGCGTTCCGGCAGGGCGCCTTCCAGCGATTCGAAGAGCTCTGGTACGCGCGCCGTGACTACGCCTCGC
>JASFUL010000118.1:0-11910 GCA_050050315.1 Gemmatimonadota bacterium | reverse complement strand
TCCACCGCGGGGTGGCCGATGAACGCCGCGCCGACTTCGAGGAACATGCCGGCCCCACGCCCCGCCGCGCGGCCGAACCCCAGGGAGACGAAGGGCGAGAGCTCTTCGTAGGCCACCACGCCCTGCAGCTTGCCCACCTCCGTTTCCGTCCACGTGTCGTCCCCGATCTCGACGCTCCCCTGGAAGTCACCCGTGAAGAAGAGGTCGTCGGCCAGGTAGAAGGCGCCGGCCGACAGCCGGAAGCGCGAGCCGAAGGGGTGGAGGTCGAACGAGCCGACGACGTTGACCGGAAAGTCCACCGACCAGTCGATGTCGCCGAGCGTGAACCCGGGCTCGTAGGGGATGGTGGCCGCGCCCGCCCGCAGGACCACCCATTCGCCGGCCGCGACCGCAAGGTCGGCGCCCACGCCGGGCGTCCCCAGCTTGGGCATGATGGAGACCTGTCCCGAGGCGGCGGCAGGGGCCACCACCATGGCCGCGACGGCCACCGCGTTGACGAGACGTCGCATGGGACTCCCGGGTCGGTCCACGTGCGCGAGGCGCGGCCGGAAAAGCCGGCCCCGGCGCAAGATAGCCGGACGGACTGACCGGGGAAACGGAGCCGGGGCCTGCCGGCGCGTCGTTCAGGACTTCCCGGTGCACGCCGCCGAGCGGCGACGTGCGTGCCCATCGCCCCCCGCCCGCCGGATCAGGAGCCGAAGCCGGCCAGGAGCCTCACGACGCGGTCGACCTCGTCCCCGGTGTTGTAGAAGTGGGGGCTGATCCGGACGTGGCCCGGGCGATGGTCGACGATCACGCCGTTCCGGGAGAGGTGTGCCACGGCGCCCGACGGGTCGTCGTGGGCCACCATGACGATCGCGGAGCGCCGGTCGAGGTCGGCGGCGATCCGCAGCTCCATCCCGGCCTCCCGGCAGCCTTCGACGAGACGGGTCGTGAGGGCGCGATTCCGCTCCTCGACGGCCACGGCCCCGACCTCGTCCAGGATCTCCTGGCCTCCCAGCGCGGTGTGCACCGTGGGCAGCGCCGGGGTCCCCATCTCGAAGCGTCGAGCGTCCGGGCGGTAGCGGAAGGCTCGCGGGTCGAAGGCGAACTGGTCCTCGGTGGCGAACCAGCTGGTGATGCGGGGCTCCAGGCGCCCGATCAGCTCCGGTCGGACCCACAGGTACGCCAGGCCGGGACCCCCGCAGAGCCACTTGAGGGGCCCCCAGGTGAAGAAGTCGACACCCGGGGTCGGGACGTCGACGGCCACCTGGCCGGGTCCCTGGTAGGCGTCGATCAGGCAGAGCGCTCCCGCGTCGTGGGCCACGCTCGCCAGCCCCGCCAGATCCTGCACGTAGCCCGTGGAGAAGTAGACGTGGCTGGTGGCCAGGAAGAGGGTGCGCTCGTCGACCGCATCGGCGAAGCGCTCGACGGGGACGCCCACGCCGTCGTCGCTGGGGAGCACCACCACCTCGAGGTCGGGCCGGACCGTCCACTGGTACACGAGGGTCGGGAAGTCGAGCTCCGTGGTGACGATCCGGTTCCGCCCTTCGCCCCCCGGCGGGTCGCTTCCCGGGCCGACGCTCTCGGCCACCACCGCGAGCGCCACCGACGTCGACGGCAACAGGGCCACGTGGGCCGCCTCGGCGCCGACGAACGCCGCCGCCCGCCCCCGGAGCTCCTCGATCCGGCCGAGCCAGTGCTCGTACCACGCCGAGGCTCCCATGGCGTGCCAGAGCTCGCGGAACTCGTCCAGGCGCCCCTCGGCGCGCCGCGAGAGCGCGCCGAGGGAGCACGAGTTGAGGTACGTCCTGCGCCCCAGGATGGGGAACTCGGAGCGTACGGCGTCCAGGTCGAAGCTCACGCGGGCTCCGGCGTCACGACCCGCGGGCGTGCAGGGCGAAGACCGCGCCCTGGGGGTCGGCGCACACGGCCACCCGGTCGCCCCCCGGGACTTCCATGGGACCGTTCAGCACCTTCCCACCTCCTTCCTCCACGGCCCCGGCCGCCCTTTCGATGTCCTCCACGCTGAAGTAGTAGGTCCAGGCCGGCGGGCCCGGCATGTCGTCGGACTTCGTGAACATCGCTCCCGCGTCGCCCTCCCGGCCGGGCAGGCTGAACATCTCGTACATCCACCCGTCGCCCATGTCGAAGTTGCTCGTCCGCTCCCACCCGAACAGCTCGGAGTAGAAGTCCCACCCGGCCTCGTGGTCGCTGGTGGCCAGCTCGTGCCAGGAGACGTGGCCCACCGGGGGCTGATCGGGGGCCTCCATCGGGTTGGCCGACCGGTAGAAGGCGATGATCGCGCCCTGGGGGTCGGAGACGACCGAGAACCGGCCGGTCGAGGGGATGTCACGCGGCCCCACGTGCACGCTGGCGCCCAGCTCCCGGGCACGCTCGGTCGTGGCGTCCACGTCGTCGGTCCCGATGTAGCCCATCCAGTTGGGCGGCGCGCCAGCGGCGTCCCCGGGGAGCTCCATCAGCCCGGCCACCGGCGCTCCCCCCGCCGAGAACATCCAGTACGGGGGCTGACCCTCCGGGACCTCCTGCCATCTCTGGAGCTCCCAGCCGACCACCGCCGGATAGAACTGCCCGGCCGCCTCGGGGTCGGTGGTCATCAGCTCGTACCAGAGGAACCGTCCCTTCTCTTCCTGGCCCATCGTCATCCTCCCTTCGCGGATGGTGGTGTACTCACGGCCTCGCCTCCTCCCGGAGGGGGGCCGGGTGCGGGAAACCGAAGATATACCGAAGTGTCTCGTGCGCGCCAGGATCTTCTCCCGCCGTCTTCGACCGCCGCGAGAGCCGGGGGCCGCGATGTCGTCAGCGGGCGCATCCAGCGCCCACGCTCATCCACCGCCCGCGGTCCGGAAGGCGTCCTCCCCCAGCACCCGGTCCAGGGTCTCCACCAGCCGCGCGGCGTCGGAGGCGTCGAAGGGCAGGGGCGGCTTGATCTTGATGACGTTGTGGTCGGGGCCGTCGGTGCTGAGCAGGATGCCGTGGTCCCGCATGCGCTCCACCGCCCACCCGGCCCGGGCTCCCGCCGGCTCCCGGCCCCGCCGGTCCTCCACGAGCTCGACACCCAGGAAGAGGCCCCGGCCGCGTACGTCGCCGATGACGGGGTGAAGGGGTATGAGTTCGGTGAGCCCCGCCCGGAGACGCTCGCCCACCTCGAGGGCGTGCTCCTGCAGCCCCTCCTCCTCGAGCACGTCCAGCACGGCCAGGCCCACCGCGCACGAGACGGGGTTGCCCCCGAAGGTGTTGAAGTACTCCATGCCGTTCGCGAACGACGAGGCGATCTCCGGGCTGGTGACCACGGCGCCGACGGGATGGCCGTTCCCCATGGGCTTGCCCAGGGTGACGATGTCCGGGATGGGCGGGGGCGACGGCTCGGCGTCGAGCGGTCCATCCCCCTGGACCTGGAAGCCCCAGAAGCGCGAGCCGACGCGCCCGAAGCCCACCTGCACCTCGTCGGCCACGCACACGGCGCCCGCGGCCCGGGCACGCTCGAACGCCCGGCCGAGGTAGCCCACGGGGGGGACGATCTGGCCGCCACACCCGGGCAGCGGCTCCGCGACGAAGGCGGCGGCTCCACCCCGCTCGGTGGCGCGCTCGCAGGCCTCGCCCACCGATCGGGCGTACCGGACCGCCAGGGCGTCGTCCCGTCCCGCCCGCCACCGTCCCCGGTACGGGTCGGGCCGGTCGGCCACGTGGACCCACGGTTCCCGCCCGCGGCCCCCGGGTCCCGCGAACTTGTAGGGGCTCATGGCCACCAACTGGCCCGTGTTGCCGTGATACGCCGAGTCGAGGACCACCACGTCGTGCCGGCCGGTGTGGGCGCGCGCCAGCCGGAGCGCCAGCTCGTTCGCCTCGCTCCCCGAGCAGACGAAGAAACAGACGCTCAGGGGCTCGGGGAGGGTGGCGGTGAGGCGCTCGGCCCAGCGGAGGAGCGAGCGGTGCAGGTAGCGGGTGTTCGTGTTGAGCACCGCCGCCTGGCGAGCCAGCGCGCCGACGACCCGGGGATGGCCGTGTCCCACGTGGGCGACGTTGTTCACGCAGTCCAGGTAGGGCTGGCCGCCCGCGTCGTAGAGGTGCTGCATCCAGCCCCGCACGACGTGGAGCGGACGCCGGTACGAGACGCTGAGGTTGTAGCCGAGCCCCTGGCCCCGCCGCTCCAGCAGCGAGGGGACGGCGGGTGGGGGAGGCGCAGGCTCCGCCCCGGGTGTGGGGCAGAGCGGTCCGGGGTCCGGGGAGAGGCTCCGCCACACCGCTTCCCGCGACGGCCGGGCCACGCCGGGCTGACCCGCCGGGTCGTCCAGTGGGTCGACGAGCACCTGGAGGTGGAGGTGGGGCGTCCACCCGCCGTTCTCGTCCGCATCCCCCAGACGGGCGAAGACCTCGCCGCGGCCGATGGGGTCACCGGGACGGAGGCCTTCGGCCGAGTCCCGGGACAGGTGGCCGTACAGGGTGTGGAAGACGAGAGCCCCCGACCCCCCGGCGCCCTCGTCCGGGACCTCGTGCCGGAGGACGACCGTCCCCCCGTAGTCGAGGGGGAGGCCGTTGTAGCGGGCCGCCTCGACCGTGCCGGCGAGGGGCGCCCGGACCGGGGTGCCCGCCGGCGCGAAGAGGTCCAGGCCCAGGTGCACCGTCCGCCACTCGGGGGCGCCCTCGGTCTCGACCCGGTAGGCGTCGGCGGTGTACCACGGGCGGATCTCGCCGTAGCGCCCGACGCCGATCTCCGCGCCCGCGGCGTCCAGGCTCCGGGCGATGACGCGGGTCCAGGCGGCGGTGTCGGTCCGGCCGCCCAGCTCCAGCAGGAAGGGGCTCTCGAGCCCGAAGTCCAGGACCGTCGAGTCGGCCCGGACGGGGTCGGGATCCAGGAGGGGCGCGGCCTCCCCCCGGTGCCCCTCGAGCCATTCCCGGACGCGTCCGCCCCGTGGGTGGGGCTCCAGGCCGCACGCCTCGCGCAGGACGCACGCCGCGAGCCGTGGATGCACCCCCTCCGACCGCTCCAGGAGCCGCCACGCCGCGTCCTCGGTGACCGAGAGGTAGTCGTTGTCGGGGCGGGCGCGCCGCTGGCGATGGGCCAGCACCACGCTGACTGCCAGGCGCAGCCGCGCGAGCGCCCACAGGGCGTCGAGCTCCGGCTCGGTCAGCGGATGGGCCGCGTGGTAGCCGGCGGTCACCCTCGCCGCCGCCTCCACCGGGTCGGCGCGGTCCAGCATGGCGTACGCCGCGGCCACCGCCACCTCGCCCACCCGCCAGGAGCGCACCACGTCGCCGAAGTCGATCAGCCCGACCACCCCGGCGGGCTCGTCCGGCGCCCGCGGCGTGGAGACGAGGACGTTCCAGTCGTTCCCGTCCCCATGGATCACCGCGGTGGGCAGGTCGGCCTCCAGGGGGCGGAGGGTCCGGTCGCACGCCTCGACGACCCTCTCCACCAGGCCGCGCCGGTCCGGATCGTCGAGGTCGGCCGCGCCCTCCCCGGCGACCGCGCGACCCCGCCGCAGGTCCCACTGGAGCTCTCTCCGCGCGGCCGGGGGGTCCCAGCCGGCCAGGGCCCGATCGAGCGCGCCCAGCATGGCGCCCGTCTGCTCCAGCAGCGCGTCGGTGCGGGGCCGCACCCTGGCCAGCAGACGCCCGGGGATCCAGTCGACGGCCCGGACGAGGTGGGTGTGCCCCCCCTCCGTCCGGAGCTCTCCGAGGGGGCGGCCGTCCCGGGCGGCCACCGGTCGCGGCACCCGGAAGGGCAGATCCGCCTCCTGCAGGCGCTCCAGGAGCTCGACCTGGAACTCGAGGAAATCGCGATCCTCGAGGGCGTTGGAGACCTTCAGGACCAGCCCCGGGCCTTCCCGGTCCTCGACGAGGAAGTTGCGGTCGCGGTCGCTCGGGAGCACGGTGACCTCGCCCTCCACCCCGTAGCGCTCGCGGGCGAGGGAGCGCGCGGCCTCGACGTCCACGTGGGGGACGAACCGCTGGGGGTCGCGGGCCCCGGGGCCGGGTTCCGGGCTGTCGGGGGCGGGCTCGCTCATGGGCGTGGGGGCGCGGTGCGTCTGGGCGGTCCCTCAGGTTACGGACGGGCGGCCCGGTCCGGAAGGGTCGCGCGGGGGCGGCTCGGTTCCGGCGGGGGCGGTGTCTCGGCCTCCAGGGTCGCCACGGCGTCCCGGGCGCACCCGGCGCGACGGCGCTCCGGAAGCGCCCGGAACGCGGTCCTGCCGCCGGGGTCCTTGCCGTGCGTCCCACCCCGTCGGCCCGTTCCCGAGAACCACGCGTGCCTCTCTGGCTCCTCCTCACCCTGCCCTGGATCGGCCTGATGCTGTTCGTGGCGTTCCGGGTGAAGCTCCCGTCGGAGCTGCCGCCCCCGGACGAGGCGGACGCCGCGGGGTCGACGGCGCACCTCGTGAGCGTCGTCGTGCCGGCGCGGAACGAGGCGCACAACATCTCCCGTCTCCTGGAGTCCCTGACCCGCTCCACCTGGCCCCGGTTCGAGGTCGTGGTCGTGGACGATCGGAGCACGGACGGCACGGCCGACCTCGCCCGGGCGGCGGCCCCCGGCAACGCGGAGCGCATCGAGGTCGTCGACGGTGAGGCCCTGCCCGAGGGCTGGATGGGGAAGCCGTGGGCCTGCTGGCAGGGCGCCCACCGGGCCCGGGGCGAGCTGCTGCTCTTCACCGACGCGGACACGATCCACGGCCCGGACCTGCTTTCCAGGGCCGTGGCGGGTCTGCGGCGTGTGGGGGCGGACGCCGTGACGGTGGTCGGCCGGCAGCTCATGGAGACGTTCTGGGAGCGCCTGGTCCAGCCCCAGATCTTCATGACCATGGCGCTCCGCTACACGGACCTCAGGCGCCCCCCCAGGCGGAGCCGGTGGCGGAGCGCCATCGCCAACGGGCAGTACCTCCTGTTCAGGCGCGAGACGTACCTGGCCATCGGAGGACACGAGGCGGTGCGCGACGCGGTCGTCGAGGACCTCCGCCTGGCCCAGATCCTGGTGAAGGGGGGATGGCGCTTCCGGGCCATGCGGGCGGAAGACGCCCTCGCGACCCGGATGTACCGGTCCCTGGCCGAGCTCGTGGCGGGGTGGTCCAAGAACCTGGTGCTCGGAGGGGTCCAGACCCTCCACCCGTGGCTCCGTCCCTTCGCACCGCCCGCGCTCTTCCTGGCGGCCGTCCTCTGGTGGGTCGTGCCGCCGGCGGCGGCGGTCGCGGGGCTGGCCGGCGTCGTTGCGGGTCCGTGGGTGACGTGGGCCGGAGTCGTGGTCGCCGTGAGCGCGCTCTTCTGGTGCCTGGTGACCGGCCGCATGGGGGTGCCGTGGTGGTACGGCGTGCTCTACCCGCTGGGGGCCACGGTGAGCGCGTGGATCGTGCTCCGGAGCTGGCTGGGGATGCGGCGGGTCGAGTGGAAGGGGAGGACGTACCGGACGGGGGTGAGCTCGGGGTAGCGAGGCCGGGACGGTCGCGCCGGCGCGGTCGATCGGACGCCGGGTCCGGGCCGCCTCCGACCGTCCCCGACGCAACCGGGCCCCCGGGTCGAATCGCCCGGGGGCCCGGCGCCTGCCGTCGGATCAGATCCGACGGGTCACGGGGTGGGGACCTTCAGAAGGAACGCTCCTCCGGACTCCAGGGCTGCCTCCAGCTCCGCCCGGGTGTCGACCAGGTCGGCGTCGTCCTGCATGCCGCCGGCGGCGCAGGTGACCTCGATGGTCATGGGCGCGTAGATGCTGAACGTGAGCCCCTGCACCAGCAGGTTGAGGAAGGAGTGCTGCGTCTCCACGCGCGCCACGCCGTTGGGGCACTGGGACGCGGTCTCGACGGTGGAGGGCGGGATGAGCCCCGCGATGAAGCCGCTGGCCCAGGCGTTGGAGATAGTCTGGGTGCCTTCCGGCTGGCCCGTGACGATCGTCGCGTGGTAGCAGCCGGAGGAGAAGAGCACGACGGCGAGGACGGCGAGCATTCGCTTCATTGGGTCTCCCTTCGAGGGGGTGGAACGGCCGGTGAACTCCAACTAACGATACTTGTTATGACGTCACCGGTGTCCTCGGGGCAAGGGGTCTCCCTCGTCGGTCGGGGTCTCCGGGAGCGATCCATGACCCGCGCCCTCGGCTTCGGGCCGGTGGGCGTGACGCACCCGCGGGCTTCTGGGCACCTCCCCTTCTATCGCGAGTGGCTCGCGGCGGAGCGGCACGGGGAGATGCGGTACCTGGAGCGGGACGACGCCGTGCGGCGGCGGGGATCGCTGGAGCGGACGATGGACGGCGTGCGCTCCGTCGTCGTCGTCGCGCACCCCTACTTCCAGGAGGACGCGCCGGGGGTCCCCGACGCCCCGTCGGTCGGCGTCATCGCGCGGTACGCCCGGGGCCGCGACTACCACAAGGTGGTGAAGAAGAAGCTGCTGGCGCTGCTCCGCTGGATCGGGGAGGAGATCGATCCGGCGGTGGAGGGCCGGGCGTACGTCGACACCGGGCCGTTGCTGGAGAGGGAGCTGGGGCAGAGGGCCGGCCTCGGCTGGTTCGGTCGCAACACCATGCTCATCCACCCCCGGCAGGGGTCGTACTTCTTCCTGGGGGTCCTGCTGCTGGACCTGGACCTCGAGGCGGACGAGCCGTTCGAGGCCGACCACTGCGGCACGTGCCGCGCGTGCCTCGACGCCTGCCCCACCGGCGCGCTCCTGGGCCGCGACGAGAACGGCGCCCCCGTCATGGACGCCCGCCGCTGCATCTCCTACCTGACCATCGAGAACCCCGGGCCGATCCCCGAGGCGCTGCGGCCACTCGTGGGCAACCGGGTGTTCGGGTGCGACATCTGCCAGGAGGTGTGTCCCTGGAATGAGCGCTTCGCCGAGGAGGCGAGCGAGCCGGGGTATGCGGCGCGGGGGGCGGGGGAGTTGCCGACCGGGGTGGAGGCGCTGGCAGGGGAGCGGGCGGTGGAGATGGGCGAAGGCGTTTCAGCTGAAACGCGGGGCGACCGTGGCGGAAGCGTCTCCGGGGAGAGGCGCGATGACGCTTCAGCTGAAACGTCGGGTGTCGGGAATCCCGCGCATCCGGGGACTTCTGCGCCGTCGCTCGTCGAGCTGATCCGGATGACCCGGGAGGAGTGGGACGCGTTCAGCCGTGGGTCCGCGATCCGGCGGGCGGGCTACGCGGGGTTCAAGCGCAACGTGGCCGTGGCGATGGGGAACTGGCTGGCTTCCGTGGACGAGCCGCCGGAGGAGGCGGTGACGGTGCTGCGGGAGGCGTTGGAGGACGAGAGCGAGCTGGTGCGGGAGCATGCGGCGTGGGCGTTGGAGAAGAGCTCGGTTGGCCGGTGAAGGGCCCCCGCGCCCCGGCGCTCGGTGCCCGGACGCCGCCTGCCCGGGCTCAACCGCCCCCCAACCGCGCACGCATCTCCTCGAACCAGTTCGTCACCACGAAGTAGCGGACCTGCTGGGCTCCCTCCCCGCCAACGTCGGGGTCGTCCCTCGGGGCGCTCGACCGCGTGGTGATGAACCGGTCACCGTCGGGATGGAGGTCGCCCGGAGTCTCGGCCCCCTCCGGCCAGGCCATCAGCGAATCGAGGCCCGTGACAGCGAAGGGCGGGCCCCGGTCGATGCGCGCCGCCCAGAGGTGGTTGGAGTCGTCCACGCGCCGGAGATAGTAGATCGCGTCTCCGTCGGCGGACCACTGCGGGGCGAAGCCCCCTCCCTCGGAGATCTGCCGCGGAGCCCCCGACACCGGGAAGCTGCGGACATAGACTTCGGTCTGGCCCGTCGCATTCGAGGAGTAGGTCACGAAGTCGCCCTGGGGGGCCAGGGATGCCGAGTAGTTCAGGTCCTCCGACTCGAAGAACGGCCTTGCCACCACCGAGTCCGCACCCCCGTGGCCGGGAAGATCCAGGATCCAGGGCTCGATGGAGTGCTCGATGAGCATCTGCCCTTCGGAGATCCAATCCGCCGGGGCCTGGAAGCCCTCGAGCCCGAGCAGCCGCGTGGCCGGCACATCGCTCTCCACCTCCTTCACGTAGATGTCCCAACCCAGCGAGCCGTCCCGCCGCGAAGCGAAGGCGATGCGCGTCCCGTCCGGCGACCACACGGGGCTGGAATTCGAGCCCTCCCGGGTCAGGGGTCGGGGGCGATCCTTCACCTGCATGTCGTACCGGTAGATCTGCGTGTCATCCGAGTCCACACCGGGCTCGCGACCCCTGTAGGCGACATGACGACCGTCGGGAGACCAGACGGGATCCTCCATATTGCGGGGATCGAGGGTCTCTGCGACGACGCTGCCGTCCAGCGAGACGGTGACGAGCCGCCGGTTGTCGGAGGGGTCGGCCCGCGAGGACCCGCCGGTGGAGTAGACGAGGGTTCCGTTCTCCGACACGTCGTAGCGCGCCACGCCGCCCCGGCCAATCGTCACTCCCTCGAGGACGATGCCCCGGCCCTCGCCCAGGACACCGGTCGCCGGATCGAAGCCACTCGCCCACATGGCGCCGGAATCGTCCACCCAGAGCAGGTACCCGTTCACGAACCGGGGGTGGACGCCCTCCGGGACGACGATCCAGGAGGTGTCGCGTGCGACATCGACGAACCGGGCTCCGACATCGGCTTCGCCGAGGAGCACGTTTCCGCCCGGCAGGATCTGACCGGAAAGAACGCGCCCCGCGTACACCACTTCGGACTCGCCACCGGTGCTGGGAACGACGCGCACCTCATTCGGGTCCCGGGTGCCGTCCATGTAGAGAATGGACCCGTCCTCAGCCCAGTCGAGCGCGACCATGAATCCCCCGCCCGGAACGATGGGCTGAGGTGCGCCTCCCGAGGTCGCGATCTTCATGAGGCCCCGTGTCTGGGCAAGATACGCGATCCACTCGCCATCGGGTGACAGGACGGGACCGAAGGCCGACCCGAATCCCAGACCCGACCCCGCCCCCGAAAGCGTGCGGAAGTCCGGCTCGTTCGCGCGCCGAACCGCGATTCTCGACTCCCCGTCGACCCGGTGGTTGAAGGCGAAAGCCGACCCGTTCCGGGCCACGGCGAGGGTGGGCGTGAAATCCATGGGCTCGAGTCCCTGCAGCTCCAGCGCCGAGCGGGTCACGGGCAGGGGCTCGGGCCCGGGCGCGCTCAGCACCGACCACGCGGCGAGGGCAGCGAAGCCCGCGGCGAGGACCCACGGAACAGCCACCGCCAGGGGCGAACGCCGTCGGCCCGTTGTCGAGGGGACCACCGGCCCGGGTGCCGTGGCGGCCCGGGGCACCACGGTGTGGGTGAAGCCGGCGTCGTCCAGGGCGTCCTTGAAGTCGCCGGCGGAGTCGAAGCGGTCGGCGGGGAGCTTCTCGATGGCCTTGGCCACGGCCGCCGCCACGTGGGGCGGCACCGTGTGCCGCATCTCCGTGAGCGGCCGCGGGCTCTCCGTGAGGATCCGCACCAGCACGTTCTGGGCGCTCGGTCCCGTGTGCGGCGGCTGCCCGGCCAGCATCTCGTACAGCATGCACCCCAGGCTGTAGATGTCCGACCGGTTGGTGAGGTCACGGTCGGCCGACGCCTGCTCGGGGCTCATGTAGTGGGGCGTTCCCAGGCTCAGTCCCGTCTCGGTCATCCGTCCGCCCCCGGCCGCGCTCACCGCCAGCGCGATGCCGAAGTCCGCGACGACCGGGTTGCCGTCGTGGAGCAGGATGTTCTCGGGCTTGATGTCCCGGTGGATGACGTCGTGGCGGTGGGCGTAGTCCAGCGCCTCGGCAACGTCCCTGGCGATGCTCACCGCGTCGTCCACGCCGAGCTGCTTCTCCCGGTCGATCCTCTCGCGCAGGCTCTCGCCCTCGATGTACGGCATGACGTAGAAGAGGAAGCCGTCGGCCTCGCCACTGTCGAAGAGGGGGAGGATGTGGGGATGCTGCAGGTTGGCCGTCGTCTTGATCTCGGCCAGGAAGCGCTCGGCGCCGAGAACGGCGGCGAGCTCGGGCTTGA
>JASFUL010000117.1:0-11983 GCA_050050315.1 Gemmatimonadota bacterium | reverse complement strand
CGCTGGCCACCGCAGCGACGCTGCTGGTCTTCGTGGAGGAGAGCATCTACCGTGGCTACGCCCTCCCCTTCCTGGAAGGGCGCTGGGGAACGCTCGCCGCCGTCCTCGTCACCTCCCTGGCCTTCGGGCCCCTGCACTGGGGGAACGGGCTCGGGGCGATCGTGTTCGCCTCGTTCTGGGGCGCTCTCCTGGCCGGGATCTTCCTCTGGCGTCGCAACCTCGTAGCCGGCACGGTCGCGCACGCGCTCTACAACCTGCTCGTCCTGCTCACCTGAGCCGGCGCGCGGGACCGCTCGCCGGCGTTCGGGTTTGCGTCCCCCTCGCTCCCGGATCGGCTAGCGGGGAGCCCGGTCCTTCGCGCTGAGGCTGAGGAGGTAGTCCACGATCTCCTCGACCTCGTCGACCGACAGCTCCGGAGCCGGCATCAGCCCGTGGTCCCGGAGGATCTCCTTCGGCATGACGGCCCACTCGGCGTCCGGGTAGCGGACCCAGAAGACCATGGCGGCCCGCGTGTCCTGTCGCGTCGCGTATTCGGTCCCGTAGCGTCGCAGGACGCTCGCCATGGGCGGGGCCGTCTTGCCCGGCGGCTGCAGGGTGTGGCACTCGCCGCAGTTGTTCGTGAAGAGCGTCCAGCCGTCGACGTGGGCCGGGCTGGTCGAACGGGCGACCTCGAGGCCGGCGAAGTCAGGAGACGCGGGCGCCGGGACGGCGACCGGCTCGGCCGTCGGGGCTCCGCCGCTCCCGGCGCATCCCGTCGCGAGGACGAGGCCGAGGAACGGGACGAGGGTACGGAGCGTGTGGCGTTCCCGGACGATGATCATGGATCCCCCCGGAGAGCTGTGCGAGCGATCGATGAACCCCCTTTCAAACTGTCGGACACGCAGTCGGCGGCGCCACGGGGCAGGGGCTGAACTTCGTGTGGGGAAAACCCCTACGATCCGGGCTCCGGCTCCGGGTGGGGCCCGGCAGGAGGGGCTCCCGGGATCCCACGATGGAACCTCTGGAACCCGCGGCCGACGGAAAGAGCCTTGCGGATTAATATCAGCATGCTACATATAAGTATGCCACTCATATTGAGCGAGGGAGCGATGGCCGATCTGGAGACGACACCCCTGAGCGCACGCGACTGGCACGTTCTCGTCGCGCTCTCGGCCCAGGACCTCCACGGCTACGCCATCATGAAGGCCGTGGACCGTGACTCGGACGGCAGGGTCTCTGCGGAGATCGGCTCCCTGTATCGGGTTCTCGATCGCCTCCTGGGCGACGGGTTGGTGGAAGAAGTCGACGCGCCCGAGGGCGCTCCCGACGACACGCGGGGGCGCCCCCGCAGGTACTACGGGCTGACCGAGCTCGGACGCACGGCCCTCCGCCGGGAAGCGGCCCGCCTGCGGGACGCGGTGGATCTCGCCCGGGACCGCGATCTCCTCCCGGAACAGCCCAGGTGATGTGGGCCGAGCGCTGGTTCGGCCTGCTCCTGCGGCTGTTTCCCGCGCGATTCCGGGCGCGCCACGGCGAGGCCATGCGGGGGACGTTCTCCCGGACGTACGCCGAGCACCGCGCGCGCGGTCGGCTGATGCTCGCGGCCTTCCTCGTCCGGACCTCGCTGGACATGGCGGCCTCGGGCGTTCGTGCGCGCCTGTCCGGGGACCGAGCGCGGGGCGTTCCCGAGCGACGCCGTGAAGCCGGGCGGCGGGGCGGGTTCGTCTCCTGGATCGACGTGAAGCTGGGCCTCCGCATGCTGCGGAAACACCCCGGCCTCACGCTCGTCTCGACGTTCGCCCTCGCGGTGGGAATCCCCGTCGGCCTGGCCCCGGCTCATTTCGTGGACGGCATCATGGCGCCCCTGCCGGTGCCCGCCGGCGAGGACATCCGCTCGCTGCGCCTCTGGAACGCCAGACTGGGCCGGGCCGCGACTCCGACGTACCGGGACTTCGACGCCTGGAGAACCTCCCTCTCCTCGTTCGAACCGATCGGAGCCTTCCGGGAGGTGGCCTACAACGTCGACCCCGGCGAGCGTGGGGGAGCGGCGGTCCGGGGCGCCGAGGTCACGGCGTCGGCGTTCGAGGTTCTCCGCGTCCGTCCCCTCCTGGGTCGTGCGATCCAGCCGGCGGACGAGATCCCCGGCGCGGACCGGGTCGCCGTGATCGGATACGACCTGTGGCAGGCCCGCTACCGGGGGGACACGTCCATCGTGGGACGATCCATCCGACTGGGAGCCACGCCACACACCGTCGTGGGCGTGATGCCCGAGGGCTTCCTCTTCCCCCGGCGTCAGAGCCTGTGGACACCCCTCACGGCTCCTTCCGGCGACGTTCCCGAGTCGTCCCTCGCGGTCCAGGTCTTCGGAAGGTTGCGCGTGGGTGTGGCGGACGACCAGGCTCGGGCCGAGTTCGCGCTCGTGGGCCAGCGATCCCCCCGACCCGGGCGCGACCCAGGGCTCCAGCCGCAGGTCGAGGCGTACGCGCACATCGTGCTTCCCGGGCTGAACGGAGGGTTGCGAGGGACGCAGGAGTTCCTCGTCTTCCAGAGCCTGGCGCTCGTCGTGCTCCTCGTGGCGGGCGTGAACGTGGGCATGCTCATCTTCGCCCGGACGGCGACCCGGGCGAGCGAGATGGCCGTCAGAACGGCCCTGGGGGCCAGCCGAGCACGGATCGTGGCGCAGGTCTTCGTGGAGTGCCTGGTGCTGGCCGTCCTCGCGTCGGGTGCCGGGCTCGCCCTGATGGCCGCGGTGCTCGGGCTCGTCTGGCGCTTCATGCCGGTGGGCTGGGCGACGGCGCTGCCTTACTGGATCGACTGGGGCATCGGCGCGGAGACCGTCCTCCACGCCCTGGGTCTGGCCGTGGTGAGCGCGGCGGTGGCGGGAGTGGTTCCGACGCTGCGCTTCACGGGCCGCTCCGTCCAGTCCAACATCCAGAGGGCCCGGGCGAGGCGGAGCGGGGTGCGCTTCGGCGGCCTGTCGGGAGTCCTCATCGTGGCGGACGTGGCCGTGGCGGTGGTCGCCGTGGGCTTCGCCGTGACGGCTTCGGACCTCGTGCGACGCGCCGGTACGGCCCGGGATCACGTGGGCGTTCCGGCGGACGAGTATCTGGCGGCCACGATCCGGTTCCCCCGGGGGGCCACCGCGTCGGAAGGCGGCCCCGCGGCGCTGGCCGACCGGTCCGGAAGCAGGGCCGCCACGCAGGAGCGTCTGGTGCGAAAACTGCGCGCGGAGCCGGGGGTCCGGGCCGTAGCCGTGGCCGACGCGCTCCCCCGAATGGACCATCGTACGCGCCTGGTCGAGGCCGAGGGCGTCGAGGCTCCCGGGGATCGGCGGGGAGTGTCCACGCGCGCGGCGCGGGTCGCGGTCGACTTCTTCGAGTCCCTGGACCGGACCGTCCTGGCCGGCCGGGGCTTCGAGGTCGGCGATCTGACCGACGACCGGTCGTCGGTCATCGTCAATACGACCTTCGTCGAGCGGGTGCTGGGGGGGCAGAACGCCGTGGGGCGGAGAATCCGGTTCGTCCCCTGGGGGGACGGTCAGCCGGGTCCCTGGAAGGAGATCGTCGGCGTCGTGGGACACCTGGGCATGCGCGTCGTCTCGGCGGAGAGCGACCAGGGCGTGTACGAGCCCTTCGCGCCGGGGGAGCTGGAGCAGGTCCGGCTCGCGATCCACGTGGGAGACGACCCGGGGTCGTTCGCCTCCCGCCTCCGGGTCCTGGCGGGGCAGGTCGACCCGAGCCTGATCGTGTCGGTGACCGGTCCCCTCGACGACGTGTACGAGGGCGACTGGTACATCGTCCTCGCCGCGAGCGTCGGGGCGGCGCTCCTCGTCGGGGTGCTTCTGGCCCTGGCCGCTTCGGGCCTCTACGCCATCATGTCGTTCGCCGTCGCCGAGCGGACCACCGAGATCGGGATCCGTGCGGCGTTGGGTGCCGGGAGGCGCGAGCTGGTCCTGTCCGTCGCCAGGCGGGCCGTCCTGCAGCTGGCCCTCGGAGTGCTGCTGGGCATACCAGTGGCCGCCGGGCTCCTCATCGGAGGCGACGGCCCGGGCTACGTGGGTGTGGCCAGGACGCTGACCCTGGGGGTCGCGGTGATGCTCGTGGTCGGACTGGCCGCCTGCACGGGACCGACGCTGAGGGCTCTGCGTGTGGACCCGAGCGAGGCGTTGCGGGCCGAAGGCTGAGCCGCGCCCGGCCGGGGGTCACCCCCCGGCCGGGTAGGGCGCATAGTACCGGTTCCGCTCGTACCGGTTGAACGGCTGGACCCGCACCACCGGGAGCTCCTGGTGGGTCATCACGCGGAGCATCGGCACCGGCTGGGTCTCCTCCAGGTCCTCGGCGACCCGGCGCTCCAGCCGCTCCCGCTGCTCGGCGGTGAGCGACGAGAGGTCGCCGAAGCCGGCCAGGGCCTCTTCGACGGTGGCCGGCTTCACCTCGAGCAGGTGGTCGGTCCATCCCCAGGTGATCAGGTTGTCGTCGGTCTCCGGCTCCAGCAGATAGCTGACGAGGTTCGCCCGGGACTGGGCCGTGGGCACCCAGAACCAGCCCGGGACGACCTCCACCTCCTCGGACGTCTTCTCCACCTCCACCGACTTCAGGTAGTGTCCCTGGAAGTACTCCTCCCTCCTCACCCGGGTGGCGTGGTAGACCTCCGCGTCCAGGGTGGCGGGCTCACGGAACCGGTAGACGGCGATGTCGTGGTCGTGGAGGAGCGGCACGACCCGGGCCATCGACGGCGGCAGGAGGTAGCCCACCGGGCGGGCCGTGGTGCGCGTCGGTACCCAGCGCAGGAAGACCGGCACGTTCTCGAGGGTGTACTCGGCGGGCGCGTCGTCCGGGGTGTCCTCCCTGGGCATCCACACGGGCTCGGTGCCCCGGGACCGGAGCTCGTACTCCAGCACGACGGGATCGCCCCCGGCGTACCCGGCGCGGATGGCGCGCATGCGGGCGCCGGTGGTCACCGCCCGGATCGCCTCACGCTGCTCGGCCGCGGCCCGGAGGATGGCGCCCGTGGCCAGGACGCCGCCGCGGATCTGGTGGTAGTACCGCTCCTCCTCGGGGATCTCCCGGACGGAGCCGTCGCGCATCACCCGGTGGCTGTTCCGGGGCGTCTCCAGGAGGATGCCGATGGAGTTCGTGAGTCCCGTGTAGACGTGGTGCTTGCGGGGCTCGATGGAGGTGGAGCCCCAGCCACGCACGCCGTCCACGGTCCGGACGCCCGAGTAGTCGAAGGCGGCGTAGTCCTCGGCCTGGACGGCCTCGCGGATGCGCGGGAAGATGTGCTCGTACGGGTAGGCCCGGAGCTCGGCGTCCGCGGCGGGGTTCAGCGTCCCCTGGTAGGTGATGACGTACGGGGGCGAGCCGCCGTGGTGCCCGTCCACGTGGATGTCGGGGGTCCACTCGTTCATCACCTGGGTGACGAGGGCGCGGATCTCCTGGGACTCGAGCTTCACGTAGTCCCGGTTCATGTCGTACCCGGCCTCGTTCGTGCGCCGGCGGACCTCGCCGCCGTCCGGGTTGATCAGCGGGATCACGAGGACGATCACGTCCTCCAGGACCGGCCTGAGGTCGCCCCCGACCAGCTGCTTGGCCACGAGCTGCACGGCCTCCTTCGGCGACACCTCCCCCCCGTGCACGGAGGGGGCCAGGAGCACGATCGTCTTGCCCGAGCGGATGGCGTCCTCGGCGTTCGTAACGGCGGGCTCGGCGATGGTGACGAGGTTGAACTCGCGGTCGAGCAGCGTCCGCGTCAGGGGGCGCATGCTCACGAGCTCGCTGACGGCGTCGAGCTCGTACCAGAAGTCCATGAGCGGCTCGAACGGCGTCGGGCCCGCGCGGAAGTCGTTCTGCTCCTGCCACGTGAGCGGGAGCTCCTGGGCCGCGAGCGGCGTGCAGGCGGCGGCGAGGACGAGGCCCGCGAGGGCGGCGGTTGCGGTCTGAAGGGCTCTCGGTCGGTGGCTCATCGGAGTGGGGTTCGGGAGTGGACCGGGCGGGGAGAGCGTGGCCGGCGGACGCCGGCGGTCGCCTCCGCGTGCGAAAGGATTGAAACGTCCTGGAGTCCGCCGGGCAAGGTGCACCGTCCCGGTCGGCCGGGCCCCCACGGCGCGCGCGGACGGCCACGCTTCGCGACCGGTGGCGAGGGCGACGGGGCGGCCCCTATGATTGCCGGATGCCCCGCCGCCCCTCTCCACCGATCACGGAGTCCCTGGACCCCCCCGAGGCCCTCCCGGGCGAAGGGATCCTCGTGGGCTATTCCCTCGAGCACGAGCGTCGCACGGCGCCGATCGGATTCACCTACGGCGCGAGCCGGGAGGGGGACGGCCCGGTCCCCGGCCGTCGGGGTCCCACCCTCGATCCGATCCTGCACACCGGCGGTGGGCATCTCATGACGATCGCGCCCACGGGGGGAGGGAAAGGCGTGGGGTGCATCGTCCCGGCCCTCCTCCGCTTTCCGGGACCGGTCATCGTGATCGATCCCAAGGGCGAGAACGTGGCGGTTACGGCCGCCCGTCGGAGGAGCCTGGGGCAGCGGGTGGTGGTGCTCGATCCGCTCGGAATCACCCGTTCGGAGGACGCCGGAGCTCTCAACCCCCTCGACCTCGTCGAGCCCGGCGAGGACGGCGCGATCGACGACGCCGCCTCGCTCGCGGCGCTCCTCGGCGGCGGCCGGGAGCGGGAGGACCCACGCAACGTCTTCTGGTACGAGCGGGGGCGACAGCTGCTGACCGGGATCGTGCAGTTCGTAGCGGTCGAACGCCCGTCCGGCGACCGTGACCTGGCCGAGGTCCGTCGCATCCTCAACCTCCCTACGCACGCCTTCCTGGAGCTGGCGGGCACGGAGATGCTCCAGTGTCCGGATGCGGAGGTCCGGCAGGTTGCGGGGACGCTGGCGAACCCGGCCGAGGAGATGATCGGCAGCATCCTGAGCATGGCCCAGAACAGCCTGGGGTTCCTCCGGGGCCCGAGGGTGCAGGAGTCGACGGGCCGCTCGAGCTTCGACCTGGCGGACGTCACGCGGGGCGAGCCGCTCTCGATCTTCATCGTCATCCCGCCGGACAAGCTCGAGTCCCACCGCAACCTGCTGCGGCTCTGGATCGGGACCCTCATGGCCGCGCTCATGCGTAGGCGCGCTCCCGTCCCCCATCCCACCCTGTTCGTGCTCGACGAGGCGGCGCAGCTCGGGCCGCTGGATCCCCTGCGGCAGGCCATCACGCTCATGCGTGGCTACGGCCTCCAGACGTGGAGCTTCTGGCAGGACGTGTCGCAGCTGCGGAACCTCTATCCCCGGGACTGGGAGACGATGTTCAACAACTGCCGCGTGCACCAGGCCTTCGGGCTGACCACGCTGCACGGGGCCGGGACGGCCTGCGAGCTGATGGGCTTCCACGATTCGATCGAGGCCCTGCGGCTCGACGCCGACGAGATGATCCTGTCGATCTCGGGCGACGAGGCGGTGATCGCCCAGAAACCCAACTACCTCACCGACCCCGCGTTCCAGGGGCTCTACTCGCCCAACCCCTTCTACACGAAGAGCTCCGACGAGCCGCCGACCCCGCGCCGCGCCCGGCGTCTCTACGTCCGGCCGGCGTGGGAGGGAAGCGTCGCCGAGGATCCGGGCGACGGAGGTCGGAACGACGGCGAGGAGGACGAGGAGGAGAGGGCGGTCGCCGTCGGCGCGCCGGAGGCCGATGGGGTCGAAGGGGCGGTCGACCGCGACGCCGGTGTCGGGCTCGCGGGCGTGTTCGAGGCCCGTGCCGGTGGGGACGACGGGCTCGCCGGCGCCACGCGGTGGCTGGGGTCGGCGCTGGAGCCTCTTCCCGGCACCGAGGTTCCGCTGGCGTGGGAGGTCCCGGAGCTCCTGGACCTCCTGGCGGACCACGCCGGCGGGAGCTGGAATCCGGCCACCACCCGCGTCCGGGGGCTGGAGCTCCCGTTCTATCCCGACCACGTGCTGATCGAGGCCTGCGATCCCCTCCGCGCGCCGTCCCGGATCCTCGGCTTGAAGGTGGGGGCGGGGGTGCGGGCCTTCGAGGCCGGGCTGCACGGGCTGCGCACCCTGAATCGCGACGTCCCCGTCCGTCTCGACGACGCGACGGTGCCGGCGTACGTGCGCTTCTTCCTCCACTTCACCCGCTTCGGCACGCCCGGGCTCCGCCTGGTCGAGAGCCTGGAGCAGCTGGCGTTCTGGACCGGCGCGTCGCCGGACGCCCTCGCCGCCTTCGACGAGCGGGTGGACCCGGTCCGCGTGGAGCGGACGCCGGGGGCCGACGCGTCCCCCGCCAACGCGTGGCGCGTGCGAGCGACCGTGCTCGTGGGGGACGCGCTCCAGAAGGTGGATCTGAGGGTCCGCCCGGACGGCGAAGTCGTCGAGACGTCACGCGTCCACCGGGCCCACCCGCTCCCGATGCCGCCGGGCTACCCGGAGGTGCGCATGCCCGGAGCGCCGGAAGGGTCGCCGGAGCCGTACGCCGAGGTCCACGGTCGCTGGCACGCCCTCTCCGGGCCCGAGGGGCGGGCCGTCCTGCGCGACCTGCCGGCCGGGGGGGACGCCGGGCCCGATCCCATCCTTCTGCGGCGCTCCGTCCCCTGCTACCCCTCCACGGATCTCCTCGCCGTGCGGGCGCGAGACGCCTCCTCGGTGCGCTTCTTCTTCTACCGGCCCGGGTCGTGCCACCCGGTGTCGGGGGAGACGCTCTGGAACTCGGGGCGCAACCCCTTCGGCCGGGAGCACCTGGGGATCCGGGACGTGGGATCGGCCGAAGCCTACCTGCGCATCTACCTCTGGTACGGGAGCAACCCGGAGGAGCACTGGCTCGTCCTCGAGGCCTTCGACCATGTCCCCCTGAGGCCCGGCGCGACGTTCGACGACGCGGACCGGAAGGCGCTTCGCAGCCAGTGGAGCCGCGTCATGGCCCTTCCCCTGGGGGAGGACGACGCCGAGACCGTGGCGGGCCGCTTCCAGGTCATGGTGCTGCACGGGAGCGAGGCGGCCCTGGCCCGGCTGGTCGTCGAGGGGGACGGTGACGTGCGGATGGAGGAATCGGTCGTGTACCCCGTGGAGCTCCCGGTCGACGAGGCCCGGGTCCGGAGCCTGCTGGTCCTCCCGTCCTTGGGGCCGGACCGGGACCCCGGCGGCGTGGCGGTGGGCGAGCCATCCGCCCCCGGGGAAGGCGAGTGACCCCGCCGTCGCCGGACGTCGGAAGGGCCGCTCCTTCCCGGGTCGGTCCGCTCGCGTCGCCGGTAGACCCCGACGCCCAGTGGCGCGTCCCCTGGCAGCCGGTGATCGGGGAGGACCGGGAGCGCCTGCTCGCGGAAGTGGCGGGGCAGGTGCGCGGCTCGCTGCCCCCGACGACGGAGGTGCACCGGCAGCGGTTGGCGTGCTACCCGCGGCACGTCCTGCTCCGCTTCGTGGTCCCGGGCGAGGGCCCCCGCGAGACCTACGCGTTCCACGCGCCGGGCCAGCTCTACCCGCTCGACTGGACGTGGGCCACCATCGAGGCCTTCGACGAGGTCGGGCTCGAGGTCGAGGGCGTCCTCCAGGCCGAGGACCGTCTCCGGTTCGTCCTCTGGGGGGTGAGCCGATCCGCGGGCCGCTCGTTCGTGGTCGAGAGCCCGGAACGGTTGACGCCGGCCGACGGCCCCGCGCTCGAGCCGGATCTGGCGGAGCACCTGGCTTCCCATCTCCACACGCTGGCCGCGCTTCCGGCCACGGACGACGACGACCGGCCGAGGCACCGCTTCCGGGTGCCGATCCTGTACGACGGCACGCTGGGCGTCTTCGACTTCGAGGTCCCGCCCTCGGGGCCTCCCGAGGGCGTGGTGGTCGAGGACGTGTTCGAGCCCGTGGCCGTCCCGGGGGCCGACGATCGCGTCACGGCCGACCGGTTCTTCGTGCTCCTGCGCGAGACGTCCCTCACGGCGGATGCCTTCCTCCGGAGGGTGCGCGCCGGTTCTCTCCACCAGGCCCGCGTGGTCGAGCCGGTCGACCTCCGGAACCAGGTCTTCGAGGAGCCGGTCACCCTCAGCCAGGTGACCTTCGAGCACGGCGTCGGCTTCGAGGGGACCCGGTTCGAGAAGGGTCTCACGCTCGACCAGTGCGTGGTGGAGGGCCGGCTGGTGCTGCGGGACGCGCGGGTCCGCGGGTCCCTGCATGCCTCCCGGCTCGCCTTCCATCGGGACGGGGTGCACCGGAACGATCCCTCCCTCTCCCGGGGCTCGAGATTCGGGCGGTACCGGGTCGACCTCGACGCGGGAGGCCTCCGGGTCGAGGGCTCGCTCTATCTGGAGGGACTGCGGGCGGTGCACGTGGTGGACCTGAGCCGTGCCCAGGTGGAGGGGGACCTCCGGCTCGGCGGGTCCCGCCTGGGAGGGGACGGGGCGGCGCGGAGCGCCTCGGGCCCGGACTTCCTCCTCCGGATGGACCGGCTGCGGGTCGGCGGAGACCTCGACCTCGCCTACACCCGCGACCCCCGGAGCCGGCTCCCGGAGCGACATCCGGATCCGGGGTCGGAGTCGGGCGCCCTCGCGCTCTCGACTCCGCGGACCGTCGTCCGCGGTGCGATCCAGGCCACGGGGATGGACGTGGGGGGAGAGATCATCCTCTGCGGCCTGCGCTGCGAAGGGAACCTCGATCTCGGCGGTCTCACCCTCGGGGCGGATCTGAACGCCGGCGCCCATCCCCCGGGAAGACCCCTGGTCGTCCTCGCCGACCTCCATATCTCCGGATCGACGATCGGAGGAAGCGTGCTGCTCAACGGAGCCCGCGTCGACGGCCAGCTGGGCTTCCACACGAGCCGGGTCGAGGGGTCCGTCTTCGCGCGCACGCCGGCGACGGAGTTCGGGCGGGACCACCCCCTCCGCGTCCGAGGGGAGGTGGACTTGTCCGGAACGCGAGTCGCCGACATCGATCTCGAAGGTTCGCGGGTGGGGAGCCTGCGGATGATCACGGGGGAGATCGGGAGGCTGCGGTTGGGCCACGGGGTCGTGGAGGTGTCCCGGAACGACGGGGACGACGGTCGGCGAGAGGTTCGTCTCGTTCCGTTCCGGACGGGATCGATCCTCCTCTGGGACCTGACGGTGGGAAAGCGGATGGCGGTGAGGGCGCACGTCGAGGAGGGTGGCGACGTCCGGCTGGGCAACGTCGACTGCGGCGGAGACGTGGAGCTCTGGGCGGACCCGGGCGTGTCCGAGGCCCCCGACGAGGTCCTGGCCGAGGCTGAGACGTGGGCGGACGACGCCCCGCCGACCCCTTTCGCCCTCACCACCGAGATCCCGGGCGACCTGACCTGCACCGGCGTTCGCGTAGCCGGGCGCACCCTGCTGGCGAACGTCCGCTGTGGCGGTCGGATCCTCCTCAAGAATTGCGAGATCGGGCAGGACCTCAGCTTCGGATCGTACGGGCCCGATCCCGGGGCGGGAGAGGGCCGGACGCGTACGGAGTGCCGCGAGCTCGATCTCGAGCTCACGTCGTGCGGCGGGGACGTCGACCTCTCCGGCCTCGTGGTCGCAGGCGACGGATCGGGGTCGAGCCTGCAGGCCCGGCAGCTGCAGGTGAGCGGGCGGATCCTGTTCGCCCGGCCGCTGGGCCCGAGTCAGGACCGCATCGAGCTCCTGGCGGACGGGGAGCGCGTCGAGGCGACGGTGGAGGGAGACGTCGATCTGTCGGTGGCCGAGGCGGCCCACCTGGTCCTGGTGGGGAGCGCGGTCGGCGGGCGGGTCAATCTCGAGCGTGGCCGCTTCCGGCGGCTCCAGGTCCTGGAGCCCGGGAGCATGGACGGGCACAACCTGGCCGACGTGCAGGTGGAGCGGTGGGACCTCCCGGACGCCGCGCTCCGCCCCTTCCTCGACGGGTCCGAGCCCTTCGACCGGGCCGCCTACGTGGAGGTGGAGCGCCTGCTCCGGAACCGTGCCCAGGACGCGGAGGCCGACCGGGTCTACCGGGCCATGCGGGACCGGGCCATCCGGGAGGCGCGGTACGAGCGGCGGGGCGGCCGTCCGCGCCGGGG
>JASFUL010000116.1:0-12019 GCA_050050315.1 Gemmatimonadota bacterium | reverse complement strand
GGCCGGACTGCACGCGGCAGCGAGAGCGAGGACCCACGCCGCCCGGGAGACGACGGCGGGGCCGCGCCTCACGCGCCCTCCCCTCCCTCCGAGGCTCGCTCCTCCATGAGGCCGAAGGTGTGTCCCTCGCTGTCCCTGTAGAAGCCGATCAGGAGGGCGTGGGACTCGTCGCGGTGGATCACGCCCGGCTCCCGGATCACCTCCACTCCGGCCGCGGCCAGGTCCGCGTGGGCGGAGTCCACGTCATCCACGCGGTAGTACAGCAGCGTCACGGCCGGCCGGCCCTCGCCGCCCGCGTCCGGTCCCTCCCCTTCGGCTTCCGAGAGCATCAGGCGCACCTCCCCACACCGGAAGAAGGCCAGGCCCGGCGGGGCCGAGAACAGGAACTCCAGTCCGAGGACGTCACGGTAGAAGCCCGTGGCGCGGTCGATGTCGTCGACGGGGAGGGCGATCTGCCCTATGGCTCGGGGTGCGGCTGGCATCGGGACCTCCCGGTCACGTCTGGGGGAAATGTATTGGGCGTGACATATTTAGTTAGTTTAGCTAAACTTATAGGATGACGCACCCCGGGAGTCAACCGCCCTCGGACCGGACACGCGGCGACCGACCCTCCGGAGGCGAACGCTCGCCCACGGAGGTCATCGCGGACCGCCTGCACTCGGCCGCCATCCACCTGCTCCGGCGACTCCGCCGCGAGGACGAGGCGTCGGGCCTCACCGCCTCCCGTCTGTCGGCCCTCTCCGTCGTGGTCTTCGGCGGCCCCCTCCGGATGGGGGACCTGGCGGAGGCGGAGCAGGTCACGCCGGCGACGATCTCGCGACTGGTGGCGGGCCTGGAGGCCGAAGGGCTCGTCCGGCGTGCCCCCCATCCCCACGACGGCAGGGTCCTCCTCGTGGAAGCGACCCCCCGGGGACGCGCCCTCCTCGATGCCGGAAGGCGCCGGCGGGTGCGCGTCCTGGCCGACGAGCTGGAAGCCCTCGGGCCGGACGACCGGGCCGCCCTCACCCGCGCCGCCTCGATCCTCGAAGCGCTGACCCTCCCCGACAAACACCCGTCGCAGGAATCCTGACCGAAGCCCCTTTCGCGATGGCGTTCATGTGGCGAAGATCCGTATATGCGCGTCATGTCCCCCCCGCCTCACGGCGGATGGACCGGAGGGCCCCCTCCGAGCGCAGGATCCCCGGCCTCCTCCCCGGTGGCCGCGACCCTTGTCGCCCCTCGACACGGCTCGGGCGGCCCACCCTCCCCCGGACCGCCCCGGACCTCGCCTTCGACCTCGTCGATCCGGAGGGGCCGATTCGCAACGGACGCGCATCCAGGTGGCCAGCACTCATAGCAACCGATTCCCCCAAAGGAGACGACGGTAGCGATGGACTACCTTTCCTCGTTGATGGACGAGGTGCAGGCGAAGAACCCGGCCGAGCCCGAGTTCCACCAGGCGGTGCGGGAAGTGGCCGAATCCGTCCAACTCGTCCTAGAGAAACATAGAGAATACCGCTCGGCCAAGATCTTCGAGCGGATCGTGGAGCCCGAGCGGGTGGTCCTCTTCCGCGTGCCCTGGGTCGACGACCAGGGGGAAGTCAGGGTCAACCGCGGGTTCCGGGTGGAGATGAACTCCGCGATCGGCCCCTACAAGGGCGGGCTGCGCTTCCATCCGTCGGTGACCCTCGGCATCCTGAAGTTCCTGGCGTTCGAGCAGGTCTTCAAGAACGCGCTCACGACGCTGCCCATGGGGGGCGGCAAGGGCGGCTCCGACTTCGACCCGAAGGGGAAGAGCGACGGCGAGGTCATGCGCTTCTGCCAGAGCTTCATGACCGAGCTCTTCCGCCACATCGGACCCAACACGGACGTCCCCGCCGGTGACATCGGCGTGGGAGGCCGCGAGATCGGCTTCCTCTTCGGCCAGTACAAGCGGATCGCGAACGCGTTCGAGGGGGTCTTGACGGGCAAGGGCATCGGGTGGGGTGGCTCCCTCATCCGACCCGAGGCCACGGGGTACGGCGCGGTCTATTTCGCGGCCGAGATGCTCTCGACCCGCGACGAGACTCTCGAGGACAAGTCGTGTCTCGTGTCGGGCTCCGGGAACGTGGCCCAGTTCACGACCGAGAAGCTCCTCGAGCTCGGCGCGAAGGTCGTGACGCTCTCCGATTCGAGCGGATGGATCCACGACGACGCCGGGATCGACCGTGAGAAGCTGGACTTCGTGATGGAGCTGAAGAACCGGCGACGCGGGCGGATCCGGGAGTACGCGGAGAAGTTCACCGACGCGACGTACCACGAGAACGTCGGCGGCGCGGATCACAACCCCCTCTGGGACATCCCGGCCGACTGCGCGTTCCCGTCGGCCACGCAGAACGAGATCAACGCGATCGACGCGGGCAACCTGGTCCGCAACGGATGCCACGTCGTCAGCGAAGGCGCCAACATGCCGACCACCGCGGACGGCGTGAACGTCTTCCTCGACGCGGGGATCCTGTACGGTCCGGGCAAGGCGGCCAACGCCGGCGGCGTCGCCGTGAGCGGACTCGAGATGGCCCAGAACTCGCAGCGTCTGCCCTGGACCAGGGAGGAGGTGGACGCGCGCCTCCGGCTGATCATGAAGAGCATCCACCACCGCTGCGTGGAGATCGCAGATCGGTTCGACTCGCCCGGGAACTACGTGCACGGCGCGAACATCGCGGGATTCCTGAAGGTCGCCGACGCGATGCTCGACCAGGGAGTCGTCTAGTCCGAGGCGTGCGCTCGACGGGATCGGCAGGCAGGCCGGAGAGGCCATGAAGAGCAGCTTCGCCTTCGACGAGAGGTACGGGAACCAGTCCAACGGGTACCGGGACCTCATGCGCGAGCAGGTGCGCAACATCCTGTTCGTGTCGTCGTTGTACGAGTCGTTCATCATGGCCGAGGACGGGCACCTGCACGAGCTGGTGCTCTCGAAGTTCCTCGACCTGAACCTCCGGATGGCGCCCGATCTGCGACGGGTGCCGAGCGGTCGGGAAGCCCTGGCCTGCCTGCGCGATCCCCAGCGCAAGTTCGACCTCATCGTCACCAGCCCCGAGCTCCGGGACATGGACGCCCTGGAGCTCGCCCGACGCCTCCGGGAGGGAGGAGACGAGACACCGGTCGTCCTCCTGGCCTACGACCAGGGCGAGCTGACAGGCTTCCTGCGGGGCCGGGACACGAGCGTCATCGAGCGCGTCTTCCTCTGGCAGGGCGACCCCCGGATCCTCCTCGCGATCGTGAAGACGGTCGAGGACCGGCTCAACGCCGACCACGACACCCAGATCGGGGTCCCGGTCTTCCTCGTGGTGGAGGACAACGTCCGCTACTACTCGTCGTTCCTGCCGGTCATCTACTCGGAGGTCATGAACCTGTCCCAGGCCGTGATCGCCGAGGGGGGGAACCTGCTGCAGCGCTTGATGCGCATGCGGGCGCGCCCGAAGATCCTCCTGGCCACGGACTACGAGGAGGCCTGGCGCTACTTCACCCGGTACCGGAACGACGTCCACGGGATCATCAGCGACATCGAGTTCCCTCGGAACGGGGAGATGCAGCCCGAGGCCGGGCTCGAGCTCTGCCGGGCCATCCGGGAGGCGCGACCCGACGTCCCCATCGCCCTGCAGTCCTCGAACCCGGACAACGCGGCGCTGGCCCGGGAGCTGGAGGCCGGCTTCATCCAGAAGGGCTCGCCCGAGATGCTGCGGCAGCTCCGGGTCTACCTGCTGGAGCACCTGTTCTTCGGCGACTTCGTCTTCCGGAACGCCCAGGGCGAGGAGATCGATCGCGCGGCCGATCTGAAGGAGCTCGTGCGCAAGCTCCGGGACGTCCCCGCCGAGAGCCTGGCGGTGCACGCTGCCCAGCACGACTTCTCCCGCTGGCTCCGCGCCCGGGCGGAGTTCGGGCTTGCGGAGAAGCTGCGCCCACGCCAGCTCGAGGACTTCGCCACGCTGGAGGACCTGCGCGAGGAGCTCATCTCGTCGATCGACCGGTACCGGCGCGAGCGCAACCGGAGCAGCGTGGCGACCTTCACCCGGGACACGTTCGACGACGAAGAGGGGATCACCCAGATCGGCGGCGGCTCCCTGGGCGGGAAGGGTCGGGGGCTCGCCTTTGCCCTGAGGCTGCTGGACGAGGTCAACGTCCACACCCGGTTCCAGGACGTCCGGATCTCGGTTCCTCCGGCCGTGATCCTCGGGACGGGTGTGTTCGAGGAATTCCTCGATTCGAACGGCTTGCGAAGCCTGGTCGGAGATCCGGGCGGCGACCGCCAGATGAAGGTGCAGGTGATCGGGGCTTCGCTCCCCGAAGCGGTCGTCCGCCAGCTGGAGGCCTTCCTCGACGGGGCGCGATACCCGCTCGCGGTCCGCTCGTCCTCCCTCCTCGAGGACTCTCCGTACCAGCCCTTCTCCGGCGTGTACGAGACGCTCCTCCTTCCCAACGACCACCCGAACCCGGCGACGCGGCTGAAGCAGCTCGTCCGGGCCGTGAAGGAGGTGTATGCGTCGACGTTCGCCGAGGCCGCCCGCGCCTTCCTCCGGACCACGCCGTACCGGCTGGAGGAAGAGCGCATGGGGGTCATCATCCAGAAGGTGGTGGGCCGGAGGCGCGGAGAGTACTTCTACCCCGACATCGCGGGCGTGGCCCGGTCCCACAACTACTATCCGGTCCCGCCGCTCCGGATGGAAGACGGCATCGCCGCCGTGGCGCTGGGACTCGGCCGGACGGTCGCCACCGGCGAGCCGTGCCTCCGCTTCAGTCCCGCCCACCCGCGACACCTCGTGGAGTTCTCCACCGTGGAGGACATGGTGGAGCACTCCCAGCGGCAGTTCTGGGCCATCCATCTGGGCGAGGAGGACGACCACAACCTGTGGCGGGAGGGTGGAGACGTGGTCCGCCTCCCGCTGGAGGTGGCCGAAGATCACGGGGTCCTGGAGTGGGTGGGTTCGACCTTCTCGCCGGAGAACGACGCCATCTACGACGGCGTCGGGCGCGACGGCATCCGGCTCGTCAGCTTCGCCCCGATCCTCAAGCAGGACGCGTTCCCCCTGGCCCGGATCCTCCAGGAGCTCCTGATCGTCAGCGGGGCCGGAACCCGCTCGCCGGTGGAGATCGAGTTCGCCGCGAACCTCCCGGCGCGGCCCGGCGAGCCGGCGGAGCTGGCCTTTCTCCAGCTGCGTCCCCTGGCGCCCTCCCGCGAGGAGGAGGTCGTGGAGCTGGACGGCGAGGAGCCCGAGGCGCTCGTGTGCGACAGCCCGTCGGTGCTGGGCAACGGGCTGGTGGACGACCTCCAGGACATCGTCGTCGTGGATCGCAATCGTTTCGACCGGGCCCGCAGCCGTGAGACCGCCACCGCCGTCGCCCAGTTCAACGAGCGGCTCATGCGGGAAGGGCGTCCCTACGCGCTCATCGGCGTGGGGCGCTGGGGCTCGACCCACCCCTGGCTCGGGATCCCGGTGGGCTGGGAGGACATCGCGGGCGCCAAGGTGATCGTGGAGGCGGGCCTCAAGGACATCCGGGTGACGCCGTCCCAGGGAACGCACTTCTTCCAGAACCTGGCCTCGCGCAACGTCGGCTACTTCACGGTCAACTCCCACGCGGGCGAAGGCTTCGTCGACTGGGACTGGCTGGCCGAGCAGCACAGCGAGGGGGAGCACGCCGGGGTCCGGCACATCCGGCTGGACGAGCCACTCGTGGTCAAGATGAACGGGAAGGCGCGGCGCGGCGTCATCCGGAAGCCACACACGGACGGGCGGCGTCCAACGTCTCCCTGAACGACCTCCCCTGGCCAGGCCCCCCGCCCGGCGGGCCTAGCCGGATCGCGAGGGTCCCGATCCCGTCGAACCAGACCATGGCGCCACCGCCGCAGCGGGTGCATGATGGAGGCCCGACCCCCCCAACGAGGAGGATCCCATGCGTAGGACCCGATGGACTTTCATGCCCGTCGCGCTGTCGCTGCTCGTCTGGGGATGCGCCCCGGCGGACGACGCGGGTGAGACGGCCGACGAGATGGACGAGATGGCCGAGCAGGGAATGGCCATGTCGGCGGAGGATGTCTCCCAGGCGATGGTCCAGCTCCGGATGGACTGGGTGGAGGCCGCCAACGCCGACGACGCGGCGGCGGTCGCGGCGATGTACGCACCGGACGCGATGTTCGTGGACCAGTTCGGGCAGGAGCACCGCGGTCGTGACGCCATCCGCGCGTATCTCGAGGAGAGCTTCGCCGCGGGCTCCGACCTCTCGGTGACACAGACCTGGTCGAAGGTGGTCGACCACGTCCAGGTGTCGACCGGCACCTTCTCGCAGACGGCCACCGGGCCGGACGGCGAGATGCAGGTGGAGGGCTTCTACAACGTGACCGCCAGGATGATGGACGACGGCACGGTGCAGATCCTCGCCCACAGCTCGGCCATCCCGCAGGAAGCGCCCGAAGGCATGTGATGGGCGACCCTCACGCGCACCTACTGCCCGCCGCGGCGGCGCCGGTCGCCGCGGTGGGGGCGCGGCGGCGCCGCGCGGGACGTCGTCCGCCGACCCGTGGTCCCGTCGCACACCCGGGCGCCGACGGCTGAGCGTGGAGCGCAAGCCCCCCACACACGAACCTCCGCTGCGTCTGGGTCCCCGGGCCCGATTCGACGCGGTCGAGGCGCTCCTGCACGAAGCGGGATACAAGGAGTCGACGCTGCTCGATCTCCTGGGCCTCGGGGAGCTCTCCGGTCTCACCACACTCGATCCGAGGGTCGTGCGACTCGAGAACGCCGACCCACTCCTGTCCGCCTTGATGCGGCTATTCCTCCTGGTCGAGCCGGTGCCGCGGGCCGAGGCCGAGGAAGGTCCGCTGGCCTCGGCGATGGAGGCCCTGCTGGCCCTCGATCTCGTGCGTCCCGGGGGGCCGTCCGAGCCCGGATCCGAGGCCGACACCTATCACGGGACCGTGCGCATCCTCCCGGTCGCCGGCCTCCTGCTGGCCTGCGACCGCCACCGCAACCCCGACGGTTCCCGTCCCGAGGTCCTGCCCGACATCGTCTTCCCCGGAACGGCGGCTCCCACCCAACAGTTCCTCCGGATCCTGCCCCACGGAAAGGCCGGAGACGTTCTCGACCTCGGAACCGGGACCGGCGTCGCGGCCCTGATCCTGAGCCGCACCGCCGAGCACGTGGTGGCCACCGACGTGACGGATCGTGCGGTGCACTTCACGCGCTTCAACGCACGGCTGAACGGACGTGACAACGTGGAGGTGTTGCGGAGCGACGTGTGGGAGGCGCTCGAGGGCCGCACGTTCGACCGGATCGTCGCACACCCGCCCTTCGTGCCCGCGCCGGCCGACGAGCAGGTCTTCCGGGATGCTGGCGTGACGGGAGAGGCGATCACCCGTCGGGTCGTCTCGGGCCTTCGCGAGCACCTCCGCGAGGGAGGGGCGCTGTACTGCATGTGCGGGGGGTGGAACGAGCCGGCGGCCCCCTTCGAGGTCCGGGCACGGGGCTGGCTCGGCGACGCGGACGACGAATTCGACGTCGTCTTCGCCCGGGCCGCCGACGAGTCCCTCGAGGAGATCGTCCGCCGGGTCGTCGAGCGGGTCGGGTCCGGCCCGGAGGCGCACCGACTCGGGGCCTGGCGCAGGCAGCTGGACGCCCACGGCTTCGGGCGTTGGGTCTTGGGAGCGCTCGTGGTGGAGAGGCGGGGGGAGAACCGGGAGGACGGGGGTCCGATCACGCTCGCGCGCACCTTCGGGGCGGGCACCGATGCGGACGCCTTCGCCCGGGCGCTGGAGCTCTCACGGTGGCGCCAGCGGATCGAGGCCGGAGAGGGCCCCGGCCCGGTCCTCGCCACGGCCCAGCCCCGCTTCGCCGGCGGGTTCCTTTCCCAGATCACGTTCGCACCTGGAACGGGGGGCCTGGAGGCGAGGGAGGCCCTGGCCGAGGTCGATGCTCCGTTCCCCGAGACGCTCCGCATGGAGCCGTGGATGATGAACATCCTCTCGCGGCTGGACGGACGCCGCACCGTCTCCCAGGTGCTCTCGGAGGCGCGCCAGGACGGGATGGTCCCCGACGGCTTCGGGCTGGACGAGCTGGCCCACCTCGTCGCCGACCTGGTCGAGCGGGGATACCTCCTCATGGATGAGGAGGAGACGGCCGACGCGGGGGCGATCCGAGCTTAGGACCCTGCGTCCCGGGAGGTCGTGGCGCTGCCCGGCCGATCCGGCGAGCGTCATCCTCACCCACGATCGGCTCCTAGCCCCCCCCCGACGGTCGGCCGACCCGAGGAAGCTCCCCGCCCCCACCCCACCATCACGAAGTACAGCGTGGGCGTCGCGATGAGGGACAGGAGCACCGAGATGGCGAGGGCGCCGATCACCGCGATGGCCAGGGGCCGGAGCATGTCGGCGCCCGAGCCGATGCCCCAGGCCAGGGGCAGCATCCCCAGCGCCGCCGCCAGCGACGTCATGAGCACCGGCCGTAAGCGCCGACGCCCCGAGCGCACGAGGGCTTCCTCCAGATCCAGCCCCTGAGCCCCGAGGTGCTTCACGTAGTCCAGCATCAGGATCCCGTTCTTGGCGACGATACCGATGCCGATGATGGCCCCCAGGAACGAGACCACGTTGAAGGACGTTCCGGTCACCCAGAGCGCCAGAACGGTACCGAACAGCGCCAGCACCGCGCCGAACACGATGGAGACGGGTTCGTAGAAGGAGCCGAACTCCAGCAGCAGCACGGTGAAGACCAGCGCGATCGCCATGAGGAGCACCAGCATCAGGTTGCGGAAGGACTCCTGCTGCTGCTGATAGAGACCGCCGTACTCCACCGTCCCCGGTGGCAGCGAGGGATCGGGCTCCAGCGCCGAACGGATCTCCGCCATGGCACTCCCCATGTCGCGGCCTTCGAGGCGGGCGGTGACCGCCACGTCCTGCCGGGCGTCCTCCCGCCGGATCTCGAGCTGGCCGGGCTCTTCGACGACGTCCACGACCTGGGAGAGCTTCACCAGCCCGCCCCGGGGCGTACGGATGGGGAGGTCCTCCACCTCGCTGAGACGCTCCAGCCGCGTCGAGTCCACCTTCACCCGCACGTCGATCACCCGGTCCCCCTGGAGCAACGACGAGGCGGTCCGCCCCAGCAGGGCGGTGTTGGCGGCCCGGGCGACGTCGTCGGTCGTCAGGCCGTAGCGCCGGGCGTCGGCGGGGCGGGCGTGGAGGCTGATGGTGGGACCCGTGTAGACCAGGCCGTCGAAGACGTCCACCACGCCGGGAACCTCCTCCAGGCGGGCGGCCACCTCGGGCGCGTGCTCCTCCAGCCACGCCTGGTCGGTGGAGTAGAGCTTCACCTCGATGGGCTCCGGCGCCCACATGAGGTCGCCGATGAGGTCGCTCAGGATGCCCGGAAACTCCCATTCCGCCCCCGGAAGCTCGGTGTTGAAGCGGCGCCGGAGCCCGCGGATCACCTCGTCGGTGCTCCGCCGGCGATCGGTGCGGAGCTTCACCAGGAAGTCACCGGTGTTGGGCTCGGCGATGGCCAGCGCCAGCCTGGCCCCGGTGCGCCGGGAGTAGCTCTCCACCTCGGGGGTGGACTGGAGGATCTCCTCCGCCCGCAGCAGCTGGCGGTTGGTCTCCTGGAGGCTGGTGCCCGGGGGCGTGAAGTAGTCGATGACGAAGCCACCCTCGTCCATGGGCGGGAGGAACTCGCTGGCCAGGCGGCCATAGACCCCCAGCCCCAGCAGGAGGACCAGGGCACAGGCGCCCAGGGTGAGGAGCGGGCGGTGGAGGGCCGGGCGGACCGCCGCCTCGTAGAGGTCGATGACCCACCCGAGGAGGCGGCCGCCCTGCTCGCGGACGGGGTCGGCAAGGGCACCCGCACCCGGGCCGACGGCGGCGGACCCGGCGGGCGCCCCTCGGCCCCGGCGGATCAGCCATCCGGCCAGCGACGGCGTCAGGGTCACCGCCAGCACCAGGGAGGTCAGGAGCGCCACCACCATGGTCAGCGCCAGCGAGCGGAAGAACACCCCGGTGATGCCGCTCAGGAAGGCCAGGGGGATGAAGACCACCACCGGCGTGAGGGTGGAGCCCACCAGCGGCCGCACGATCTCGGCGATCCCCACCTGGACGGCCTCGGTGCGGCCGAGGCCCGTCATGAGTCGCGTGTGCACCGCCTCCACCACCACGATGGCGTCGTCGATGACGAGGCCGATAGCCGCAGCGATGCCTCCCAGGGTCATGAGGTTGAAGGTGAGTCCCATGAGCTCCATGGAAACCAGCGTCACCAGGACCGTGACCGGGATCACGGTGATGGCCACCAGCGTGGTGCCCCAGCTCTTCAGGAAGAAGTAGAGGATCCCCACCGACAGGACGAGGCCGAACAGGATGGCTTCCCAGACGCTCCCCACCGAGGCCCGCACGATTCCCGATTGGTCGTAGAAGAAGGCGAGTCTCATGTCCGGCGGGAGCTCGGTGCGGAGCTCGGCGATCTGCTGGCGCAGGGCCCGGGCGATTTCGAGGGTGCTGCCGTCGGGCTGGCTGCGCACGTTGAGCAGCACGGCGGAGTGGCCGTCGGCGGTCACCACGTTGAAGACCGGCTCGGGGCCGCGCTGCACCTTCGCGAAATCCCGCACCCGGACCGGGTGCCCGTCCCGGGACGTCACCACGAACGCAGCCAGCTCGTCCAGGGTGCGGGCTCGGCCGTCCACGACGGTCAGGTAGAGGGTGTGGTTCTCCTCGTGGAAGCCCGCCGAGGCCACCAGGTTGCTCTGCTCCAGGGCATCGGTCACGTCGCCCAGGCTGAGCCGGGCCTGCTCCAGGAGGAGCGGGTCCACTACGATCTGGTACTCGGGGGCCTTGCCCCCCACCAAATCCACCCGGGCGACGCCGGGGATGCGCAGGAACCGGAGCTTCAGGTCGTAGCGGGCCTCCTCCCACAGCTCGGTGATGTCCCGGGTGTCGCTGACGAGGCTCACCCCCAGGATGGGGAACGCCGAGAAGGTGAGGCGATAGACGGTGGTCTCGGCGGTGGCCGGCAAGGTGCTCCGGATCTGGGACAGCCGACTCAGGACGTAGAGCTCCGAGCGCACCATGTCCACGTTCCAGGTGAAGAACACGTTCACCTCGGCCGATCCCCGGCCCGTGGCGGACTTCACCGTCACCACCCCGGGGATGTCCTTCATGGCCTCCTCGATGGGCCGGGTGATCGTGGCCATCATCTCCTGGCCCGGCATCACCCCGTTGTCGACCAGGATCACCACGCGAGGGAAGTCGGTCTGGGGGAAGACCGACGAGGACAGGCTGAAGGCGGCATAGATTCCCGCCAGGCAGAGCGCGGCGCTGATGAAGACGATGGATAGCGCGTGTCGGGTGGCGAAGCGGCCGAGCATCTCAGCCGGCCACGATGGTGACGCGGGTCACCTCGGGTAGGCCGTAGGCCTCGTCGGTGACCACCTGCGCCCCCTCCGTGAGCCCCTCCCCCGACACCTCCACCAGGCCGCCCTCCCGGAGCCCGGGAGTCACGGGGGTGCGGACGGCTCGTTCTCCTTGCACCACCGCGATCCAGCTCTCCCCTTCCGGGGTCGTGACGAGGCTCGCCTCGGGCACCACCAGGACGCTGTCGTGCCGCTCCACCACGATGCGCACGTCGGTGAACTGCCCCGGAAGCAGGCCCGCGCCGGGAGGGATCGACGCCAGTACCCGGTAGGTGCCGTTGGCGGGGTCGACGTCCCGACCCAGGACGGTCACGGCCCCGGTGGGCGCCTCGTCCCCCCGGGCGACCCGCACCGGCTGACCCACCTCCACGCCGACGATCTCCCGGGCGGGCACGCCGGCCCGCACCACCAGGCGGTCCAGGTCCACCACCTCGGCCAACACGGTGGTCGCATCGACGTGCTGACCCAGCTCCACGTCCAGGTGGACCACGGTGCCTGCGATGGGCGTGGCGATGCGGTGGTACGCCAGGCCGGTCTCGGCGGCCGCCAGCTCGCTACGGGCAGCATCCAGGGCCTGCCGGGCCTCCAGGTACACCCGTTGGGAGGTGCCCTCCGACGCCAGAAG
>JASFUL010000115.1:0-12132 GCA_050050315.1 Gemmatimonadota bacterium | reverse complement strand
CTCCACCGTGACCTCCACGACGCCGGGTCGTCCCATGGCCTCTCCCTGCCGGGCGCGGAAGGACAGCACCCCGTCCTCGGGGGCGGCCAGCCCGTGCTCCACGAGGTAGGCGCCCAGGGGTCCGTTGGCGTTGCCGGTGACCGGGTCCTCCGGGATCCCGATGGCCGGGGCGAACATCCGGCCGTGGGCGAGGACGTCGTCTTCCGGCGTGAGCACGAAGGCGAAGTAGCCGTTGCACCCGATCTCCCGGCTGATCCGGGCGAGGCCGGCGAGGTCCGGCTCCAGCGCGTGGAGCCGCTCGAGAGAGCGCAGACCCACCAGGACCTTCGAATGGCCGGTGGACACGACCTGGACGGGACACCGGGGATCGAGCTCCTCCGGTCCGAGCCCGAGGGCCTCGACGATCTCGTCCCGCCGGCGGCCGGAGAGAGGTCCCCCCAGCTCCACCGTCCCCTGGGTCATCTCGATCCGGTAGTCCGGGCCCCGGCGCTCCACGGCCACCGGGAGGATCCCGGCCCCGATCTTCTGGACCACCGTGCACGACGGCAGCCCTCCCTCGACCGCCCGGACGTAGTGCGCGGCGATGGTGGCGTGGCCGCAGGACGGCACTTCCGTGGTGGGCGTGAAGAACCGGACGCGGACGTCGTGGTCGGGGCCGTCGGGTCGCAGGACGAAGGCCGTCTCCGAGTTGTTCAGCTCCCGGGCGATGGCCTGCATCTCCCGTTCGCTCAAGCCGTCGGCATGGGGAACGACCCCCGCCGGGTTGCCCGTGAACGGCTCCGTCGTGAACGCGTCGACCTGATGGACCTCGTAGCGCCGCATCGTCGCCTCCCCGTGCTCGATCGAGAGACCCTCCGGGGCGGCGGGAGGGTCTCCCGACTCCTCGCGCTCCTCCACCTCCTCGTACAGCGCCTGCTGGAGCGACTCCGCTCGCGGGTCGAACACCGACTGGAGGGTCAGCGAATGGTAGGCGACTCCCGGGCGGCTGAGGCCCCGCCGCCGGTAGTTGATCCAGCCCCTGGCCTCCAGGCGCAGCAGGAGGCGGTCGAGTCCGACCAGCACGGCCAGGGCGCCCAGGATCCACAGCGCTGCTTCCACGCGTCGTCCCCCTTCAGATCCTCGCCTGCACGTCGTGCAGCTGCCGGTAGCGTCCGGCTCGCCCGATCAGGTCCTCGTGCCGTCCCCGCTGGACGATCCGGCCGTCCTCCAGGACCAGGATCAGGTCCGCCCGCCGGATGGTGGACAGCCGGTGGGCGATGACGAAGGTTGTGCGGCCTTCGAGGAGCCACTGAAGGCTCCGCTGGATCAGGGCCTCACTCTCCGTGTCGAGGCTGGAGGTGGCCTCGTCCAGGATGAGGATCCGCGGTTCGGCCAGGAGGGCGCGGGCGATGGTCACCCGCTGGCGTTGGCCGCCGGAGAGCTTCACCCCGCGCTCGCCGATGACGGTGTCGAGGCCCTCCGGGAACCGGTCCGAGAACTCGGTCACGCAGGCCCGGGCCGCGGCTTGCCGGACTTCCTCCTCCGTCGCGCTCGACCGGGCGAAGAGGAGGTTCTCCCGGATGGTGCCGTCGAAGAGGAAGTCGTCCTGCAGGACCAGCCCCAGCTGGTCCCGGTAGGTGGAGACCCGCACGCGCGCGAGGTCCACCCCGTCTACGCACACCCGGCCCGAGTCGGGGGTCAGGAAGGACGCGGCGAGCCCCGCGAGGGTCGTCTTCCCCGAGCCCGAGCTTCCCACGAGGGCGACGAGGGTGCCCGGCTCCGCCTCGAAGGAGATCCCCTTCAGGACCGGCTTGTCCGGGTCGTAGCGGAAGTGGACGTCTTCGAAGACGACGTGACCCCGGGCGGGCGGCATGTCGACGGTGCGGTCGGGGTCGTCCTCCTCCGTGGGCCAGCTCAGGAGCTCCGCCGTCCGGTCCAGGCCGGCGAACGCCTCGGTCATCTGGGTGCCGATGTTGGACATCTGGAGGATGGGCGCGATGAGGAACCCGAGGAAGAGGGTGAAGGAGAACAGGTCGCCGAGGGTCATGGTGCCGTCCACGATGAGCTTCCCGCCGTAGCCCATGACGAGGATGCTGGCCCCTCCCATGAGGAAGGTGCCGAGGCTGCTCACGCCGCTGGTGGTGAGCAGGGTGCTCCGGATGTTCTCGAAGAGGCGCTGCACGCCCGCCTCGAAGACACGCGCTTCCCGCTCGAGGGCGTGGAACCCCTTCACCACGCGGATCCCGCCCAGGGCCTCCTGGAGTCGCCCGGTGACCTCGGCGCGGATCTTCCCCCGTTCGCGGAAGATGGGACGCAGCTTCTGGAACGCCCTGGTCGACACGAAGGCGAAGGCCGCGAGGGGGACGAGGGCGAGGGCCGTGAGCACCGGGTCGATTCTCACGAGGAAGCCGAAGGCGACCACGGCCGTCAGGAGGCCGCCCACGAGCTGCACGAGCCCCGTCCCCACGAGATTCCTCACCCCCACCACGTCCTCCATGATGCGCGAGACGAGGTCGCCGGACTTGGTGTTGTCGAAGACCCGGACGGGGAGCCGGAGGACGTGCTGCTGCACCTGGGAGCGCAGCTGCGCGATCATCTGCTGGGCCTCGACGCTCAGCAGCAGCGTGAGCAGGAATCCGGTGGCGGACTGGACCAGGACGGCGGCCGCCAGGGCCAGCAGGAGGAGTCGGAGCATGCCCATGTCGCCCCGCGCCAGCACGTCGTCGACCAGGTACTTGGTCGAGGCGGGAAGGACCAGCCCGGCCAGCCGGTTGAAGAGGATCAGGACGAGACCGACGAAGACCAGCTTCCTCCGGGGCCAGATGATCTCCCGGAAGGCGTTCTTCAGGCTGGCGCCCGTGACCCGCGTGCGTGCGGCCATCGCCGGGGCTGGCTCAGCCCTGCCGCCGCTCGCGGGCAGGCATCGTCGTCCCGCGGGGCAGGTTCGTCGGGTAGTGTGCTCTGGTCATGTCACCGTGCCGGTCGAGGTCGCTCCAACCTGGGACCGTGCACGCCGGTGTGTCGAGGCCCTCCCGTGGGAGAGATTCTGGTGTCCTGAGGCGTCCGGGGCCCATGTTGCGGATCCAGACCACCCCGGTTCTCCTGGAGCGTAGCGACCATGTACTCGTTCCCCGACCGGCTGGCCCACCCCACCGGCCCCGTGCTGACCCGTCGCCCGACCCTCGCGCTGCTGAGCCTCGCCCACGCGTCCCTTCCCGGGGAGGATTCACTCGACGCGGCGCTCGGCGATCTCGGGTGCGCGCTCCTGTCCCTCGATCCGGAACGGGAGCGGCGCACGGTGCGATTGAACCAGACCCCCGCCCACCGCTGGATCCGGGACGACGATCCGGAGCCCCTGACCGTGGAGCGGGTGGCGGCCTTTCACGAAGCGCTCGGCGACGGCCTCCGCTGGGTCGGACCGGTCTACGGTCCCCCCGACGCCGGCGGGTACCGCGACCTGAGCTGTCCCCGACCCGACGTGCTCCTCGTGCGGGAGGCCGACGCCCTGCGATCGGAGGTCCTGGCCAGTCTGTTGGAGGAGCACGGATTCCGGATCGTGTCGGAGGGCTCCCTGCCGGTCGCGGGCTTCCGCCGCTTTGCCACGTCTACGCTCCAGGAGGCGACGTCCTACGCTGCGCGTGACGCGATCGTGACCCGAAGGCCCCGCATGGCCGAGCTCGTCCGCTTCAGCAACATTCCGCTCGTGAGCCCGGCTCTGGTCGAGCCCGACGATCCTCAGTACGGCGCGCAGTGGAACGTGCGCCGCATCGGAGCGGGCGGTACGGGAGTCACGGGATGGGATCTGAGCGCCGGCTCTCCCGGCGTGACCATCGCCGTCCTCGATGACGGGTGTGACCTGGACCATCCCGACCTCGACCTCACCGGTCCGGGGGTGAACCTGGGGAACCCGTCGGAGGACGCGGACGCGGTCGACGACCACGGAACGAGAGTGGCCGGCGTGGCCGCCGCCGTCTACGACAACGCCGCGGGGGTCGCCGGGGTGGCGGGGAAGTGCCGGATCCTGCCCCTGCGGATGGACCCGTTCGGAGACGCGCAGGTCGCAGCCGGCCTGACGCTCGCCGCCGACCAGGGCGCGGACGTCGTCGTCATGAGCTTCGGCGGCGTTCCCGGACCGTCCTGGGACGCCGCGGTCATGGACCCATCCGTGGCCTACGCCCACGGGAAGGGATGCGTGCTCGTGGCCGGGACCGGCAACGACGACGACGGCACCTCCAACCTGTACCCGGCGAGGCATCCGCGGGTCATGGCGTGCGGGGGCTCCGACAAGAGCGACGAGCGGTGGTCGGACCCGTGGGTGGGAGGCTCCCACTACGGCGAGGACATCCACCTGGGTGAGCGCACGGGAGTCTCGGTCGTCGCGCCGGCGGTCAACATCTGGACGACGGACCTGGGAGGAGGCTACTGGACGTTCGGCATGACCTCGGCGGCCACGCCCCACGTCGGCGGTCTCGCCGCCCTCGTCAGGAGCCTCCGTCCCGGAGCGCCGGCCGACGCGGTCAGGCGTCTCATCGAGCGGACCGCCGAAAAGGTCGGGTCCGTAGCCTACGCGGACGACGTCGACTTCCCCAACGGCTCGCGGAACCAGGAGATGGGCCACGGGCGAATCAACGTCTTCCGAGCCCTCGACCAGGCCGACGTCTACATCCGGGACTGGCCGGGGGATGCGGGCGTAGAGCCTTCGAGCCCTCCGGGGGGCAACTTCTGGGCGACGTCCGACATCGTGGTGCGTCCTGCCGACGACGGCGTCTTCGACCCCACCGACCCGTCCGAGGCGTCCCGGGTCGTCCGGGGCCAGGAGAGCTGGATCTATGTGCGGATCCGGAACGCCGGACCCGCGCCCGCCCGCAACGTCTCCGTCGACGTTCGCATCACACCGTGGGTGGGTCTCCAGTTCGTGTACCCCGGTGACTGGACGCTCACCGATTCGACGCACGTCGCGCCCTCGCCATCCCTCGCGGCGTTCGCCGGGATCCCGGCGGGTGGAGAGGTCATCGCGAAGTTCACCCTGACGGCGGCCCAGGTGGACGCTCTCTGGGGTTGGGGGGGGCTCGGATGGCATCCGTGTCTCCTGGCCCGGGTTCGGGCCGACAACGATTACGCCTTCCAGTCGGCGGACACCGCGGGCGGCAAGCTCGTCATCCGTCGCAACAACCTCGCCCAGCGCAACCTCACGGTCGTGGAAGCGGCCGCGGGCTCCAGTCAGGTCTTTCCAGTCATCGCCGGGCACCGGCGCAACCCGGAGCGGTGGTACCGCATCCTGCTCGTCCTCGAGGCACTGCCCCCCGGGTGCCGAGTCTCGATCGAGCCGAGTCCGGAGAGGAGCCTCTTCCCACGCTTCGCCGAAGGCCGAGACCACCGGCCGCGACCCGTGGAGGAAGACGGGGAGGGCGACGTCCGGAGGCTCCCCGGTCGGATCGAGGAGGAGCTGGGTGCGTCGAGGGGGCGGCAGGGGGTGGTGAACCTCGTTCGGCCGGCGGGGAGCGTGCGCGTCGTCCGGCTCCCGGGAGACACGCGTGAGTTCCACCTCGTCACCACGCTCCCCGACGAGGCGCGGGCCGGAGCGAGGTGCCGGATCGACGTCCACCAGCAGGACGAGAGGGGCCGTACGGTGGGCGGCGCGACGGTCGAATACCGGGTGCGGGAGCGGTCGCCTACCTGACGGGAGGGGCTGGATCGCGACGCCCGGTGGAGGGTGGGCTCGAACGCACGGCGGCGTCGAGCGCGGCTTTCCAGGCAGCCGCCGAAGCGGGGCGGAGGCGGATGTCGGGGGACAGGGCGCGGGAGAGGAACCGCGCGAGCTCGGGGGGGACGTGGGGAGCGTGCTCGCGCAGGTCCGGGACGTCGCCGCGGCCGATACGGGCGAAGACGAGCGCGACCGCCGGAGCCATGAAGGGGTTCTCGCCGGCCAGCGCCTCCCACAACGTCACCGAGAGACTCCACAGGTCGAACGAGACCGACGGGATGTCGCCCCTCAACGCCTCCGGCGACATGTAGAGGGGGGTTCCGATCACCCTTCCGGCCGCCGTAATCGTGATGGACGGGGTCTCCGGTCGTATGCTCGAGAGCGCCTCCGGATCGAGATCCTCCGTACGTACCGCCTCCCCCAGGCTCGACGCACCCAGGACCCTGGACACGCCGAAGTCGAGGAGCTTCGGGCCCCCGTCCGTGGTGAAGCCGATGTTGCTGGGCTTGACGTCGAGGTGGAGGATCCTGCGGTCGTGCATGAAGGCCAGGGCGTTCGCGATCGCACCGGCCAGCGCGACGGCCGCCCCGACGGGCAGGGGGCCCGAACGAAGGCGCCGGGCCAGGTCACCCCCGGGCAGGAACTCGAAGACCAGCATCGGGACACCGCGATAGAACTCCTCGGCGTAGATGAGAGCCAGGCTCGGGTGGGAGACCGACGCTACGGCCCTCGCCTCCGAGCGGAGGCGCTGACAGTCGCGCGGCGACATCCTGGGGAGCGTCTTGATCGCCACCTCCCTCCCCAGGGCGAGGTCGACGGCGCGGTAGACGACACCCATCCCCCCCGATCCGATGCGACGGAGCAAGCGGTACTTGCCAGCCAGGACCAGGGGGACGCCCGCGGGGCGCGTCTCTCCGCCGCAGGCCTCACACCTGACCTGGTTCCCGTCATCGAGCGCGCCGCATTCCGCGCACTCCCGCGCCGGCGGCTCCATCTCCTCCAGGGAGGGTGCCGGGACGGTCGGATCCGAAGAGTCACCGACGGTGAGCAGCATGCGGTTCTCTATGGCCAGCGCCGCCGACGACGCGATGGCTTGCAGCAGGTCCATGTCCTCCTCGGTGTAGGGGAGCTCGCTCAGCTTCTCGCCGAGGCAGAGCAGACCGACGATGCGGCGCGTCGTCGAGAGGAGCGGCACCGCCAGGCGAACTCCGGCGTCCGAGAGCCACAGCGAGTCCTCCAGCGGGAGAGCATGGACCACCGAGTCGGGTCTGGACCAGTCCAGTCGGACCGGACGGCCGGAGCGGGCGGCGAGGTCCGAGACGCCGGAATCGACCGGCAGCGGCCGGAGCCCCGGCGTGGTGGGTGCCATGATGCCCCGTGCGCGGTCCGCGAGGAGGAGCCACGTGGGGCGGGAGTGAAGGGCCCGCTCGACCTCGGCCGTCAGGAACCGGCCGAGCTGCTGAACGTCGGTGACCTCCCGGATGCGGTCCGCGAGGCTCCTGAGTATGCGTTGGGAGGCGTAGTGGTCCCGGAAGAACAGGCGGTCGACCCCCTCCAGGAGGCGCCCGCTCAGCAGCGCCCCGAGCAGCCCTGCTCCGAAGACGATCCCCAGCACGAGGCCGCGTCGCCCCGAGACGATCTCGGCGAGCGTGCTGTCCCGGTTGACGTACAGCATCACGGCGGCCACGAGGAACGGCGCCGCGGCGACGGCCAGGAGCGCGTACCGGGTGAGCGCGTAGCGCAGCGCCTTCCGGATGACGAGCCGGATCTCGAGCGCCCGGTGGACCAGGACCGCGTACGCCGTGATGACGGGGCCGGTCAGGACGATGGGATAGGCGACGATCCCGACGGCCTGCAGTCCTTCGGGGGTCGTCACGAACCGGAAGAACGTGGGCGAGGCCCATGCGACGACGTTCACCAGGACCAGTGGAGCGAGGCCCACCGCGATTCCGGCGAACAGCCAGCGGATCCGCCGGCGCGAATCGGGACCGACGTCGCCGAGCCTCCAGGCGGCGGTCGCCAGCGCGCCCACGACGAGGGCGAGGAGGAGGGGCCAGTAGATTCCTCCCGGGCGGGGCTCGAGCAGGCCGAAGAACCGGGGCAGAGACGCCAGCCCGGCGGGCAGGATGAAGCCGGCGAGGTTGAGGGCCAGCAGGGAAATGCCCGTCCAGAGCGACACCGTGGTTCCGAGTCGCGCGAGCCGGACCTCGAGGCCCCGGGCCGGCGGCCGGGGGAAGTGGCGAGCGAAGCCCCACACGAAGTAGGGGAGGAAGGACCCCACGTGCACCGTGCTGGCCAGCCGCATGGTGGCGACCAGGTCCCCCCCGCCGGTCGGGGGAAGCTGGTCGAGGATGGTCTGTGCGAAGGCCGACGCCGACAGGATGTAGGTCGTCCCCAGAAACAGGGCCCGAGGGTCCCCACGACCCCCGCTCACGAGGAATCCACCCACTCCCGCGAACGTGAGGACCAGCGCGTAGAAGAACCCCCCGAGGACCGGTGACAGCAGCGGGGTCCGTCCGAAGCCTGGTGCCGCCAGGCTCAGGAGGATCTGCACGCCCGCCACGACGATGACCGCGCTGCCCCACCTCGGGAACCGCATGCCCGTCAGCGGTATCGACGCCCGGACCGGATGGGTCCGGCTTCTACTTCGTGGGGCAGAGGACGCCCAGCTTGTACTCCATGACGTCCTCCTTCAGCTTGCACGCCCGCCGGGCGCGGTCGAGTACGGAGTCGGCCGCGTCCTCCACGTCCTCCGCCGTGAGCTCGCCGCACTCTGCGCAGCTCTTCGCCCGGGCGGCGATCTTGCAGACGTGGCGGAGAACGTAGGAGCGGATAGGCTCCTCCCACTTCACCCCGTAGTCCTGCACTCCCTTCTGGACGGTGTCCGCGAAGATGTCCATCAGCGCCTCACGGATCTCCTCCGTCACCTCTTCCCCCGAACATCGTCCGAACTCGGCCACGATCTCCAGCCGCGCCGCGTCGAGGTAGGCATTCATGTCCGCCGTCGATTCTGGCATGCTGTCCTCCCTGGTTGGTTCAGATCACGCCTGGCGGGATCGCGAGGCGGTCCGACTCCGCTCGCCGGCCCGAAGGCCGAGGGGGAGTCCGAGCAGGTGGTGCGAGTCGCGCGTGGGGCCAAACGGATGCAGGCCGGTGCGTCCGCCTTCCGCGGGACGGGGGGCCACGTCGGTCCATGGCACGCGAGAGAAGGAAGCGATCCGGGGGCCCGAGCGACCCCCCGGCTTCGCCGGTCAAGGTAGGAACGGCCTTCCCGGAGGGGCAAGCACTATCGCCCGGCCGCGATGCGTGATCCCGATGCCCGTCCCCCACATCGCCTCCGTCCTTCGACGGCCGTCAGTGCTCCAGGAACACCTGGGAGCGGATCCTCCAGTCGCCGCCCCGGAGCAGGAAGACCGTGACCATGTCGCCGGTGATCTCCCCCGTCGCTCGGGTGGCCCGGTCGACCTCGATCCGGTAGCTGGAGTGCGCCATGGCCATGCCGCCGCTGGCCTCGAAGTCCTGGAGGTACGCTTCCGCCGCGTTCCACGCGGGAAGCCGATCGCCGAGCCAGGCGCGCACGTCGCCGCGCCCGCGAGCGGCCCGACCGTCGGCGTCGAAGATCACGGCCTCCTCGACGTAGAGGTCGGCCAGGGCGTCCAGGTCGTCCCGCCCCCAGGCCTTCGCCCACGCGTCCACGACCGCGTTCATCTGCCAGATCATCTCGGCCCGGTACTCGGCCCGGATCTGCCGGGCGTCGGGCCCCTGGTATCCGGGAACCTGGGCGCGGGCCACGGCCGGGAGCACCGGCAGGGCGAGGAGGCCGAAGGCGACGGCGAGTCGGCGGTGCATCACGGGAGGGCTCCGCGGACGGAGGGTGGTTGGAGTCAGGTACGGGCTCGGAGAGAGCAAGTTACGCGGTCCGGCGGCCGATCACGATCCCCCCGCGCCGGAGGCCTCGCCGGGATCCTCGCCGCCCCGGGACCCGCGGGGGGGCGTCGACTCCGCGTCGTCGCCCGACGGGGGGAGGTAGCGGGGCCCCTCCCACAGGATCAGGTTCCGGACCAGCACCTCGGTCCCCACCGACGCTCCGGTCACGCGGACGCGCCAGCGGTCGCCGGGCTCGTTCCGGAGCGCGACCGGGCCGACGAAGACCGGCTGCCGACCGACGAGGTAGGTCACCTCGCCGTCGGCGCGGAGCTGGACGCCGACGTGGACCCAGTCGTCGGTCGGTAGCAGCTCCGGAAGATCGGCGGCACCGTACGGGGTGAAGCGCACCCCGGTCGAGTCCAGCCGGGCGCCGGCTCCCAGCGGGTACCTGACGCACGCGAGCTGGTCGTAGCTCCAGCTTTCGAGGTCGTCCGGCACCTCCGTTCGCCTCAGCCCGGCCTGGACCAGGCAGAGCGTGACGCGCTGGCGGTCCTCCCGGTCGGGCCGCAGCCGGAACTCGGCCTCGACCGTGGCGCCGCGCGGGAGCTTCCGGGCCGCCCCGAGGAGACCGTCGGTCCAGCGTCCGTCTCCGTCGAGGCGGAGGGCGGGGCCGCCGTCCCTCGTCACGACCTCGGCCGGGGGGTACCCCCCGTTGATCCACTCCTCGGGGTCGATCCGCTGGAAGTCCTCGGAGAGGAGCACCCGCCGGCCCGGGGACCCCGACACCGTCAGGGTGGCGGTGTCGGCCGGCCCCGCGGAGTGGCGGACGACGATGCGCGTCGTGCCGGGTCGGTTGGCGTACAGGACCCCGTCGGTCGAGACCGAGGCCACGGCGGGGTCCGCGCTCGTCCACACCCCGCGCCCGTGCTCCCTGGACCCGTCGGGGAAGTCGAGGAGCAGGTGGAGCTGAAGGCGCTCTCCCCACGAGACGACCGCGGGAAGCCCGGCGATGCCCACCGCCCGGGGGGTCGAGCGGATCCCGTCCGGGACCCACCGGACCCAGCGCGTCCGGTCCGGGAGCTCCGGGAGCACACGGGTGCGCCCCGTCCCGAGCTCGTGGAGGCTCGTCCGGCTTCGGCGCTCGACGGCCTGGGGGAAGACCAGCGCGGTGCCGTCGGGCGAGCACGTGATCGGGCCCGAAAGGACGTTCTCCACGGGCACGGGCGCGACCTCCAGGCTCATGGCGTCCACCAGGACGATGCGGGACCCGCTCACTGCCCGCTGGAGCACCGCGATCCGGTCGGGCCCACACCAGGTGGCCGCGCGGATCTCCTGCAGGGTGACCGTCCCCTCGTCGGAGCCGTCCGGACGGAAGATGGTCAGGGTGTCCGGCCTGCCGTCCACGCGCACGAGAATCCGCGTGGCGTCGGGCGACCAACCCGCGACTCTGGCGTAGCCCGGGCTCGTGTACAGCACTCCCGGGTCGCCTCCGTCGGGGGTCGTGCGCAGGACGTGATGATCGTACGCCGGCGTCTCCGGGTTCTCGGTCGTGAGGACGAGGCTCGACCCGTCGGGGGCGGGATGGGCCAGCGCGTCGTCCAACGGGGTCCTGAAGATCGTGTCGAGGGTGCCGTCGAGGTGGACGCGGACCGGGAAGGCGGCGTTCGCCAGGTCCTGGGCGACGCTCATCCAGACGATCCTCCCGCCGCTGCGGAAGGGAATGCGATACCTCGTGACGGGGGGCGGGACGGGAATCGAGGCCGGAGCGAGCGTCCAGGATCCCGTGGTCGACGCCGGGCGTAGCTCGACGATCGAGTCGCCGGCCTGGGCGAGGAGCAGACCCCCGCCGAAGGGGAGGGGATCCGGCGCCGAGGCGGCTCCGCCTGTCAGCCATCCCCCGATCGCGATGCTCCCCAGCAGCAGGAGTCCGACGGCGGCGATCCGCAGCAGGGCGACCCGCCTCGGGAGGGAGGGCGCGGGCATGGCCCTGCCCACCTCCCGGAAGCGGTCGTGAGCCAGATCCACCCGCTGGTCGTCGATCCAGACGACCAGCCTGTGGTCGGCCAGGACGGCCAGCGCCCGGATGTAGGGCGAGGAGGCGAGGCCCGTGAGTCGCCGCAGACGCGCGACCTGGGTGGGGCCGGCCTGGCGGGCCAGGTGGGCGATGACGAGCCGCGCCGGCTCGGGCAGGCCGACGAGCCGGGTCCGTATGAGCGCCGTCACGGTCGGGGCTTCGGACATGACCTCCGGCAGGTCCTCCGCCTCCAGCGTCCACCGCCCGTCCACGAGGCGGAGCGCTCCCGCCCTGGAGAGTCCCTCGACCAGCTCCACGAGGAAGAGCGGGTTGCCCCGGGTCAGCCCGTGGATCCCGTCCACCACCTCGTCCCACTTCCTCGCGGGAGATACACGCAGGAACGTCCTCAGCACCTCAGCGACCCCACCTCGATCCAGGGGCGGCAACCGGATGCACTCGACCGATTCCGCACGGCACCAACGCGTCACGAAGGCGTCTGCGGGTCCGATGGTCCGGTTCTCCCGGGCCAGCAGAACGAACAGACGAGGCGCCGGCGGCGCCCGGGTCA
>JASFUL010000114.1:0-12134 GCA_050050315.1 Gemmatimonadota bacterium | reverse complement strand
CTCCCCCACCTCAACCCCCCGACGTCGCCCCCCTCGCGCCGCACCGCGATCCGGCCTCCCCGCTCCCGGTACCGGAGCGACTCCTCGTAGACCGCCACGGTCCCGGTGACCTCGCCGAACTCCCGGTCGAGGATGACCCCGCCGATCACGGTCACGTCGCCGAGGACCTCGCCGCCCTCCTCGAAGCGGAGGTCCCCGTTGACCACGACCAGGTCGCCCCGGACCCGACCCGCCACCGTGAACGGTCCGCCCAGCACGCCGACCGCTCCGGCGACCTCGCGTCCCGCGGGCACGCGAGAACGACCATTGAAGCGGATGGTGCCCGGGTCGTTGAAGAAGTCCACCACCTCGTCGGCCACGTGGCGGGGGAGGTCCATCTCCTCCACCCGCGGCTCCTGGGCGTGGGCTGCCGTCGGGGCCAGCGTCGGGCCGACCGAGGCGACGGCCGACAGCGCGGCGAGCGCCACCGCGGTCGGCGTGAGGCCACCCCGGCAGCGCGGCGTGCTCAGGACTCTCCTCTCCCACATCGTGCACCTCCCTCGATCATCGGGAGTCGGGCACCGCCCGGCCGGGGCCTCCCCGGCGAGGGGCTCGACGACGGACTGCACGCGTGGGGGAAGCAGGAGGTGTACCACATCGGTCGCTCGGCTCCATCTCGTGGTCTGACTTCATGTTAGGACATTCTCGACCTTGCGGCGGATCCGCCGGCGCGTCGCCGTCGCGCACGGGGAATCGTGTCGCTCCGACACGCCCGTCGCCCGCTCAGTCCCTCCGTACGTCGAGTCGCTTCATCCGTCGGTACAGGTTGGCCCGGTCGGTCTCCAGGAGTCTGCCCGCCTCGGCGACGTTTCCTCCGGAGGCGTCCAGCGCGCCCGCGATCAGCGCCCGCTCGTAGTCGTCCAGGCGGGTCCGGAGGGGCCGGTCGTCCTCGGGGTCGAAGACCGGGGTCGGGCGGGCGCGGGACCCGCGGCTCGGCAGCACCCTCCGGACGGTGGCCGCGTCCACGTCGACGCCCGGCTCGGTGAGGATGGCCAGCCTCTCCACCGTGTTGAAGAGCTCGCGCACGTTGCCGGGCCAGTCGTGGGCGCCCAGCGCGTCCAGGGCCTCCCGGCCGATGCGGGGCGGGACCATGCCGTGCTTCCTGCGGAGCCTCTCGACGGCCCAGGCCACCAGAAGGGGGATGTCCGCCCGGCGTTCCCGGAGCGGAGGCATCCGGATGGGCACGACGTCGAGGCGGAAGAAGAGGTCCTGGCGGAAGCCGCCGCCCTCCACGGCGGCTCGCAGGTCCCGGTTCGTGGCCGCGATCACGCGGACGTCCACCTCGATGGGCCCGGAGCCACCCACCCGTTCCACGACCCCCGTCTCCAGCGTCCGCAGCAGCTTGGCCTGGGCCTCGGCGCCGAGGTCGGCCACCTCGTCGAGGAAGAGGGTGCCCCCGTCCGCCAGCTCGAAGCGCCCCCGGCGCCGCTCGGTCGCCCCGGTGAAGGCGCCCCTCTCGTGCCCGAACATCTCGCTCTCCACCAGGTCCCTGGGAAGGGCGGCGCTGTTCACCCGGACGAAGGGCCCGCCCTTCCGGCGGGACAGGCCGTGGATCGCGGTGGCCGCGAGCTCCTTGCCCGTCCCGCTCTCGCCCGAGATCAGGACGCGCGTATCGGTGGCCGCCACCTTGCGGATGAGGGCCCGGACCTCCTCCATCACCGGCGTCTCGCCCACCAGCTCGGCGTCCGGGCCGAGCTCCTCCCGGAGGGCCCGCGTGAGATCCCGGGCCCGACTGACCTCGACCGCTCCCCGGACGGTGAGCAACACGGCCTCGGGGGTCAGCGGCTTCTCGATGAAGTGGAAGGCGCCCAGGCGGGTGGCCTTCACGGCGTCGGAGAGGGTCGCCTGCCCGCTCATCATGACGACGGGAACCCCGGGCGCCACGTCGGTCAGGACCGGGAGCGCCTCGAGGCCGCTCATGCCCGGGAGCATCAGGTCCAGGAGGACGACCTCGGGGGGCGACGCCTCGACCTGGGCCACCGCCGCCTCGGCGCTCTCCGCCTCGCGCACCCGGTAGCCCTCCGACTCGAGCAACGCCCTCAGCATGCGCCGGATGTTGCCCTCGTCGTCGACGATCAGCAGGTCCATGGCGGCCTCGGCAAGGGGGCGGACACGGGTCGGCGGGACGTACGCCCCGCGCCGCCGCACGGTTTCATGGCGAATCCGGCCCCGACGCGACTCCGCCCCCCGGGGTGCCGGCCGCAGCCGGATCCCGTCTGCCCGCCGCGTCGTCGTCGCCGGCGGGGACGCCGTTCCGGTCCAGGGGAAGCGCCAGCTCCAGCTCGGCCCCGCCTCCGGATCGGTTGCGGGCGGCGACCCGGCCGCCGTGGGCCTCCGCCGCCTGTCGCACGATCGCCAGCCCCAGGCCGGTGCCCCGCTTCTTGGTGGTGACGTCGGGGAACCAGAGGGATTCCAGGACCTCCTCGGGAATGCCGGGCCCCCGATCCCGGACCAGGAGCCGGACGAAGCCGTCCTCTCGCTCCACCGCGATCTCCACCTCCGACGCGTCCGCCGTGTCGACCGACTCGACCGCCTCCAGGGCGTTGACCAGGAGGTTCCGGACGGCTCGCGACAGCACCTCGTAGTGGGCGAGGACGAGAGGCAGGTCGGGAGAGGACGTCACGCGGATGGCCACGCCGGGGCGCTCGTGGTGCCGGGCGAGCTCCTGCGCCAGCTCGACCAGGTCGACCTCGGAGCGGGGTCCTTCGGGCATGCGCCCCAGCTGGCTGAACGTGCGCGCCATCTCGTCCAGGCGGCCGATCTCCTCCAGGAGCACGCCGGCCGGATCGGCCGTGGACGGGTCGTCGCTGCGTGCCAGGGTGGCCGCCGCCATCCGCATGGGCGTCAGCGGGTTCTTGATCTCGTGGGCCACCCGTCGCGCCATGTCGGTCCACGCCCGGAGCCTCGCGCCCTCCACCTCCCTCCGTCGGGCCTCCTCGAGCTCGCCGGCCATCGAGCGCAGGGCGTCCCTGAGTGCCGCGAACTCCCGGACGCCCCCGGCCCCCGGCTCCGGGGGAGGGAGCGGCTCGCCCCGGGCGATCCGCCCGGTCCACCCCACGAGGTCGTGTATGGGGCGGGCGAGGGAGCGGGAGAGCCAGCGGGCGGCGACGAGGGCGAGGCCGCCGATGAGGACCACGGCGAGCAGGGCGGCGAGAGGCAGGAGGGTGCGAACGCGCTCCGACACGAGGGCCCACAGCCGCGACCGCTGGAGAGAGCTGGACAGGGCGGACCGGTGGGTGCGGGCCGCCGCCGCCACCTCCTCGTTCTCCGGCGCGGCCCGTACGGCCACTTCGGCCAGCTCCAGGCCCGACTCGGCCACCGCGTCCCACGGGCCGAGCGTCCCCACGGTCGAGCCCAGCTCCCCCAGGGCCAAGGCCCCCGCCGCCAGCGCCAGCACGGTGGGTACGAGCGCCATGACGAGGAGGACGGCGAAGACGCGGGACTGGAAGCTCCGGATTCGGATCATCTCTTCAGTCGGCGGGACGCCCAGGGGGTCACGGCGCGGTCCACCCGGAAGGTAGACGGGGCGGCCCGGGTCGTCGAGGACGGCGTCCCCGCGGCGGAGGGCGGCCGCTTGACACTGGGTCCCCGGCCATCGAAAGCTCGAGGGAGGGGGAGGACCCGCCCCCGGACCCGCCGTGTACCACCACGGGCCCGACGCGGTCGACTCGAAACCGCCCGGGCCACGTACCGGGAAGGAGATCCGCATGATCCTGCCGACCATACGCGCGTCCTTCGGGCGCTCCGACGCGCTGCACCTCGTCGAGCTGCTCGGCCGGCACGATCCGGACCTCCGGGACGCCGCGCGCAGGCGGCTCGAGGAGGAGGGGGCGGACAGCCTGCTGGACGACCCCCGCGTCCGCAACGCCCTCTTGACCGACGGGGACGTGGCCGCCCCGCCCGGGCTGATCTTCTACGTCCTGGTTCGCCAGGCGCTCCTCGAGGCCGGCGTCGACGACCGGGCGACGGCCGACTTCGTGGCGTCGGTGATCGTGGCCTTCGGTCGGGCGGGACGTGCCTACCGGGTCGCCGAGCAGGACGAGGAGGAGTACCACTACCTCGTCGACGTCGTGGCGAGCCTCCGGACGGCGGAGGAGCGCCGGGCGTTCCTGCTCCGTACCCACCTGGGGAACTACTCGCTCTGGCTGGCCGGGCTCTTCCCGGACTTCCTCGAGGCCCGCACCCGCCGGCGCGGGGCGCCGGGGATCGGGTACTACGAGCAGATGGGTCGGACGGGATACCGCCTGGCGTCGGAGAGCCGGGAGGCCGAGGCCCTCGGCGTGCGGGAGCTGTTCCGGAGGGTGGCCGGGGACTTCGGAAGCGTGCGAATGGCCCTCAACCAGGTCTCCGACCGGTACCTCTGGCCCGGGAGCGGCGATCCGGTGGGTCGGCTCCTGCGGGAGATCACGGCCCAGCAGACCCGGAGCGGCGACGGATGAGGCTCTTCCGTCCCCCGGCCACCCCCTTCGAGGACGCGGGCGCCGCCATCTGCCCGCACTGCTGGATGGTCAATCCCGGACCGTTCAGGCTGTGCGCCCGCTGCGGCGCGAGCATGGGGACCCACCTCCAGGAGTCCGGTGGGCTGCGCCGGACGGCGCCCGTCCAGAGCCCCGTTCCCGTGGCCGGCGGCCCCCGCCTCAGCGGCTTCCAGCGCCTGGTGGTGGCCTGCTTCCTGGCGTTCCTCGCCCTCGGCTACCTGGCGCACCTCCTGCCGGTGCCGCCCGAACAACCCTCCGGCTCGGACCGCCCCGTCCCCACGGACGCCGGGATCCCGTAGAGGGCGGCGTGCGGCCGCGAGAGCGGCGCCAGCGGTGAGGTCGTCCCGGCCGCCTTCAGGGCAGCTTTCCCAGGCACCACGGACAGTAGCGCCAGGCGGCGCGCACCACCCGGCCGCAGCGGCAGCGCGGGTGGCGCGGGCGCCCGCAGGCCGGGCACCCCTCCGCGCCCGACGGGACCGACGTGCCGCACGACGGGCACGGGAGCCCGGCTGCCGGATCACCCCGGAGAACGCGCCCGATCTCGTGAGGGGTGGTGAGACCCTCGGCCACCTTCCGGCGGGCGTCGTCGGCCATGCTTCCCATGCCGCCCTCCCGGGCGATCCGGCGGAGGGCGGCGCCCCCGGGCCCGCCGGCCCGCACGATCTCGCCCCGGAGCGCCTCGCCCACCAGGAGCACCTGGAAGACCCCGGTCCGGCCCCGGTGGCCGTCGCGGCAGCGGCGGCACGAACCGTCGCCCCGCCCGCGGCAGACGGGACACGGCTTCCGGACCAGGCGCTGCGCGACGACCCCGGCCAGCCCGCCGGCCACCAGGTAGGGGGGCACGCCCATCTCGAGCAGCCGCGTGACGGCGCCCGGAGCGTCGGTGGTGTGGATCGTCGACAGGACGAGGTGGCCGGTGACGGCGGCGGCCATGGCGATCTCGGCGGTCTCGCGGTCGCGGATCTCCCCCACCATCACGACGTCCGGGTCCTGACGCAGCACCGACCGTAGCGCGGCCGGGAAGGTGAGCCCGGCGCGGGGGTCCACCTGGACCTGGGTAACGCCCGGGACCCGGTATTCCACGGGGTCTTCCAGGGTGACCACGTTGAGCCGCTCCCGGTCGACCGCGTGGAGGGCTGCGTGGAGGGTGCTGCTCTTTCCGCTGCCGGTGGGGCCGGCGGCGAGCAGCACCCCACTCCCCGCCTCCAGGACGGCGCGCACCCGGGCGAGGTCGTCGGCGCCGAGGCCGATGGTCGCCAGCTCCGTCGGGGTGCGCCCGGGGTCTAGGACCCGGACGACCGCCTTCTCTCCTCCGGGGACGGGAAGGGTGCTCACCCGGAGGGAGAGCGTGCGCTCCCCGTGGCGCAGCACGATGCCACCGTCCTGCGGCCTCCTCTTCACCGCGATGTCCATTCCGGCCATGACCTTGAGCCGTGACAGCACGGGGCTCCGTGCTCGGGCCGGGAGCTCGCCGGCCTCGTGCAGCAGCCCGTCGATCCGGTATCGGATCCGGACCTGCTCGCCCTTCCTCTCCACGTGGAGGTCGCTCGCGCCCGCCTCCACCGCGCGGCCCAGCAGGTGATCCACGAGCTGCACGACGGGAGCAGCCCGGGCCTCCCGCTCCAACACCTCCGGGTCCTCGTTTCCGGTCTCGGGGACGGGGAGCGCCTGTACCAGGGCCTCGAGCTCACCCCCGTAGGCGCGGGCCAGACCCTCACGCAGGTCGCCCGGGGTCACCACCACGGGCTCCACCCTGCGCCCCGCCTGGAAGCGGGCGTCGTCCAGCGCGGCCATGTCCAGAGGGTCCGCCATCGCGAGCGTGAGGTGCCCCTCGCTCACCTCGAGGGGGAGCACCTGGCGTCGCCGGGCCAGCTCGGGGCGTACCAGGGCGACGGCCGCGGGTCCCACCTGGAGGGGCCCCGGTTGGAAGGGCAGACCCAGCTGGGCCGCGAGGGCCCGGGCGAGGGCCACCTCGTCGATGCGGCCGGACTCGAGGAGGAGCTCACCCAGGCGACGCCCCGAGCCAGGCTGGCGCTCGAGGGCCCGGGCGAGCGCATCTTCGGAGAGGACGCCCTGCCGCACGAGGAGTTGACCGAGGATGCGGGGCGTGGCCGTGACCATGCCCCAAGGTCCAGCGCCTCGCCGGGCGGGGCGATGGCGGCCCGGGACGGAGCCCCGAGCCTATCACTCGGCCAGCCAGTCTCCCACCGAGGTCGCCACGTCGGCGATGGAGCGCAGCGCGTGGGAGCGGCCGGTCGCCCCGGGCCCCACCAGCATCCCCAGGGAGGGGTTGCGCGTGTGACCGACCCGCACGTCCTCCAGGTTGCCGTGGTCGCTAGCGACGAGGAGGAGCGTGTCGTCGGGAAGCGCCTCGAGCACGCCCGCGAGGAACCGGTCCACGCGCCCGACGGCCTTCAACGCGACCTCCATGTCGCCCCGGTGCCCGGCGTAGTCGGTGGAGTAATGGGCGAAGACGGTCAGCTCGTGCTCCCCGGCGAGGCGCGCGAGGGTACGGCCGGCCTCCTCGGGCGTCGGTGAAGGGAGGTGGGTCAGCCCCAGCCGACTCCGCCATCCGTCGTTGACGATTTCGCTGGCCACCGCCTCGCCTCGCTCCAGGGCGTCGTCGTGGCGCACCAGGAGCCCGGCCCCCCGTGCGGCCAGCGGCATCCCGGCGATCCAGCGTCCGCGCCGCGAGCCGGGCCATCCGCGGGGGTACGCGTTCGCGAAGATGACCGTCCGCCCGGCCTCCACCGCCTGGCGCAGGAAGGACCGCTCCTCCACCAGGCGCCGCAGCCCCACGGGGACCCAGGGGCCGAAGTGACGCCCGAACAGCGCGGGGGCGTCGAGCCCGGTGAGCAGCGCCGCCTGTCCGGTGCCGCTCTGAGGCAGGCCGGGCATGCCGAGGGTCGCGTCCAGGGGGAAGGTCGCGGCCCGACCGTCGCGCTCGACGCGGGGGGCGTCCAGCGTGGGAACGGCCCCTCCGAAGGTGTGGGCGAGAGGGGGTGGATCGACGCGAACGAAGGGGTTGGCGTCCGCATCGGGGGGGCCGATGCCGACCCCGTCGAGAAAGACGAAGAGGACCCTCACCGGGGGATCGCTACCGGCGTCGCGGGCGTGGCCGTCCCGTAGACGGAAGGGGCGGCGGGACCCGGGTCGAGGCACGCCACCGTGTCGCGATCACCGGATCGGCTACTGCGCGGGCCGGAGGTCGACCGTGACCTGGACGGCGACGTGACCCATGTCCGCGCGGTCGCGCACGGCCTCACGGAGCCGGGGCTCCACCTTCCGGTAGCCCGCGAGCACGCCCTCCCTGAGGCGGCTCCTCAGGACCTTCATGGCGTTCACGTCGGGCCGGGATGTCTTGGTCTCCTTCCGCGCCTCGTCCAGGTCGGCGTCCTCGATGGTGAAGGGCGCCATGCCGATGTCGTCGGGGCGGTCGGAGTCGAGGTACTGGACCGAGATGCTCACGTCCCCGCGGGCCCGGTGGTGGCTGAGGTCGCCGATGGCCTGGAAGCGATGCGCGAGCGGACCGAGCTCGGCGCTCTGGGCACACGCCACGTACGCCCGCTCCACGGTGGCGAACAGGCGCTTCATCCGCTCCGGGTTCGTGGTGTCCGGTCCGGGAACCTCCGTGTCCAGCTCACGGCCCGTCGCCTGGCGGTCCGAGGCCGTCAGGGGTGCGTCCCGCTCCCGCTCGCGGGACCGGTCGATGTTCTCCAGGATTCGATCTGGATTGGTCCGAAAGCCCATACCTCTCTCCGTCCTGATGCGATGAGCGCCGCTTGGACCCCGAGGCCCGCTCGGTCGTACCTGAGAGCGGCTCACAGGGTCCCGCGAAGATTTCGCCGGACCCCGCCGTAGCGTACACTGATCCCAGCGATACACCGACCCCCGACCCACGAAGGAGGCTCATCCATGCGCCGTCCTCTCGCCTTCGCGCTTCCGTCGGTTCTCGCCGCCGGGCTCGCCGCATGCGGCGGTCCGGCCGAACCCCCGGGGCCGCCCCGACTGGCGTACGAGGTCCCCACCCAGCCCTACGCGGTCTACGTCCAGGGGGACACGGCCGAAGTGGCGGTGGACGCCGGCGGGCAGATGGTGGACGTCACGGTGGCCTCCAGCGCCACCTGGGAGATGAGCTTCGAGCTCACCGCCGACGGGGCCGTCCAGGTGACCACCCGCGTCACCGACTTCGACGCGTCGGCGACCAATCCCATGGGTCCGACGCAGCGCATCGACGAGGGGGCCATCGACGGGGACCTCGTGTTCAACCTGTCGCCGACCGGCGTGGGGACGCTGGTCACCGCCCCCGACCTGTCCGAGGAGGCGCGGAACTTCGTCTCGCCCAACGCGATCGCGGCCACGTTCTTCCCCCGTCTTCCGGCCCGCGCCGTGACGGCCGGCGACACCTGGACCGACACCGTCCGCATCGACGCCGAGGAGGGCGAGTCGTCCATCGAGTCGACGTCCGTCGTGAGCTACACGGCGGTCGGCGACACGACGGTCATGGGCGCGAACTACCTGCTGGTGCGCTTCACGAGCGAGGACGAGCGGTACATCGAGGGCACGCAGATGGGGATGGACATGAGCCAGGAGATCGTCGGCTCGTCCGAAGGGTGGTTCCTCTGGGATCCCGCCCGGAAGCTGCCGACCGAGATCCTGGTCAACTCGGAAGGGGACGGGACGATGGAGGTGTCCGCCGCGCCCTTCCCGCTCTCGTTGCAGGCCGACAACGTGACCCACATCCGCCTGCAACCCGCCGAGGGCGGCGGTATGTAGCCTCGACGGGGGATGCGGTATGACGCCCGGGTCGGGAGGGCCGGCCGGGGCGCCGGGGGGCGGGTCCGGGCGGGCCCGCCCCCGCTTCGGTGTGCCAGGCATGTCTCATCGCTGGGGTGGAAGTCCCCAACGGACCGTAGTAGCCGGAACCGGATAGCCGAGGGCAAGGGTGCCCGTCGTGAGGCGGGATCCGAAGGAAGCCGGAGGCGAACCGTGGCCCTGACGAACAGGAATCGGATAGGAGGCCGACGGGCGCGGGGTGAGCTGGCCGAGTACAGCGAAGCCCAGTGACTACTCGGACGCGTAGTCGGTAAATCCGGCGGGGATCACGGGAAAGGGATGAGGCTTACCCTGGGAGGCCTCCGAGGCTGTCCAGACGATCTGGACTACCTGTCCAGCGATGGGCGGGGAAGGACTCGGAGGAGTCAGCAGAGGCCGTAGTAGGCCGGCGGCGTGCACTCACGCGCTCGGACCCAACGCCGCCGGACGAAGGGCCGAACTTCTTTAGAGGCCGTGGTGCGCCCCTCGGACGGCGGTGAGGCCGGAAGCCGACCTGCCCGCGAAGGGGAGCGGCAAGCGTCGCCGGTGTCGGAGGGGAATCGAGCCCTGACGGCGGGACCGCTGATGGAGAGGATCTGTGAGCGGGAAAACCTGAACCGGGCCTTCAAGCGGGTGAAGTCGAACCGGGGCAGTCCGGGCGTCGACGGCAGGACGGTCGGCGAGCTGGGCGCCTGGCTCGAGGCCCACAAGGAGGAGCTGGTTGCCAGCTTGCTGGATGGAAGCTACCGGCCGCAGGAGGTGAAGGGGGTGGAAATCCCCAAGCCCGGTGGCGGGGTGCGGCAGTTGGGCATCCCCACGGTGGTGGACCGGCTGGTACAGCAGGCGATCCTCCAGGTGCTGGACCCTTTGCTGGACCCGACCTTCTCGGAGTCGAGCTACGGATTCCGGCCCGGCCGGAGCGCCCACCAGGCGCTCAGGAAGGCGTCGGAGTACGTGGCCGAGGGCAGGCTGATCGTGGTGGACGTGGACCTGGAGAAGTTCTTCGACCGGGTCAACCACGATGTGCTGATGGGACGCCTGGCCCGATGCATCGAGGACAAGCGGCTGCTGAGGATCGTCCGCCGGTTTCTGGAGGCGGGGATCATGAAGCAGGGCGTAGTCGTCGAGCGCTGGGAGGGGACTCCGCAGGGCGGGCCGCTGTCCCCCTTGCTTGCCAACCTCCTGCTGGACGAGGTGGACAAGGAGCTGGAGCGGCGGGGCCACCGGTTCTGCCGGTACGCCGACGACCTGAACGTCTACGTTCGGACGAAGGTGGCCGGCGAGCGGGTGATGGCCTCCGTCACACGCTTCCTCGAGAAGCGGCTTCGGCTGCACGTGAACCGGACCAAGAGCGCGGTAGCCTACGTCGGGGACCGCAAGTTCCTGGGCTACCGTCTGCTCGCGGGCGGAAGGCTGACCATCGCACCGGAAAGCCTGGAGCGTTTCAAGGGTCGGATTCGCGAGATCACACGCCGCAACCGGGGCGTGAGCCTGGAGCGGATGATCTCCGAGCTGAACGCGTTCCTGACGGGGTGGGTGACGTACTTCGCGCTCGCCAGCGTGAAGGGCCACCTGCAACGGCTGGACAAGTGGATCCGGCGGAAGCTGCGCTGCGTCAGGCTCAAGCAGCGCAAGAGGGGCCGCTCGATCAGCGATTTCCTGGTGTTGCTGGGTGTGCCGCGCTGGCGCGCTCGGAGCCTGGGGGTCAGCGGAGCGGGCTGGTGGCGCATGGCCGGGAGCCCTCCGGCAACCGAGGCCATGACCATCCAGTGGTTCAAGGACCAGAAGCTCACGAGCCTTACCGAACGGTACCTGACGCTACAACACTGAGAAGAACCGCCGGATACGAGATCCGTACGTCCGGTGGTGTGGGGGGACGGGGGGCGCGAGCCCCCCTCCCACCCGATTGGAGACCGGGAGACCAGTCCGGGCGGCCGGGGGAGTCGAGGCCGGACCGCGGCCCCGGTCCGGGCCGTCAGACCGACGGAGAGCCGGATCAGCGCCCGCCGCCCTCCCCGGAAACCCCCGGCAGCTCCCCCGGCTCCGGCGCGGCGCCCCACCACCAGAGCGGCTCAAGGGGGCGCTCCCGGGGATACACCTCGTCGAGGGTGTCCCCGTCGTAGAGGCGACCGTTCTTCATCACCCACGCGACGGAGTTGCTGTTGCGGATGTCGTCCAGCGGGTTGTCCCGCAGGATGACCAGGTCGGCCAGCTTGCCCGCCTCGAGCGAGCCGAGGTCCTGGTCCAACCCGAGGGCCTCGGCGCCGAAGAGCGTGGCGACCCGCAGGGCGTCGAGCGGTGGCATGCCCCCCGACGCCATCGCCCACAACTCCCAGTGGTAGCCGAGCCCCTGGAGCTGACCGTGGCTCCCGACCCCGGCCTTCCCGCCCGCCGCCACCAGGTCGGCCACGAAGCGGGCGTGGTCGGGAAAGACGTACTCCTCCTCCATGAACCACTGGCCCCGGCGCCGGGTCATGCCGAGAAGCTGGTCCGTCGGCGTGAAGCGCCGGAGCTTCTCGTCGCCCCACACGTCCTCGGTCTCGAAGAAGAAGTTCTCCGCCCAGGGGCCGCCGTACGATACCAGGAGCGTCGGGGTGTACACGCGGCCCGAGGCGACGAAGAGGCGCTGGAGGTCGTCGTAGATCGGGTAGACCGGCAGGGAGTGCTCGAGGCCGGGGTAGCCGTCGAGGGTCTCGGAGAGGTTCTGCCGGAGGTTGAGCGAGCCCTCGGTGGTGGGCTTCAGCCCCAGCTCCCGGGCGGCCATGATGATCCACTGTCGGGCCTGCCGGTTGCCCGCCACGT